>NZ_WXWO01000074.1:0-23153 GCF_009904845.1 Vibrio sp. V38_P2S17PM301
CGATAGCGGTAGTGATGTTTCTATTTTAAGTGAGCCTGCAATTACATTTTGTTTTTTTTATTACGATCCTAATCAGAATCAAAATTTATTATTAACTGCGATAAAAATTTGCCAGAACTTGAATAAAAACTTGGTGTTAATCTACAACGGAGAAATCAATCACGAGTTTCTGGAATTGAAAGTTGTGCTTGATCACTGTGATCTGAATTACTCCATATTTGAGAATTGGTTAATGACCCTCACTCATAGGTTGCTCAAGCAAGAGGATGTTTCTCAACAAACCCCGGTACTAAACTCCCATCCCAGTGATGAGATCATGCGGATCGTGCGTTTTATTGATTCCAACCTGAGTACCACCATCAGAGAGGAGGATGCGGCGGCCAAATGCCACTACTCTGTGACCTACTTTTCCAAACTGTTTCATAAAGTAATGGGGCAAAGTTTTCGCGACTACCTGATTGAAAAGCGGATTTCATTGGCAAAAAAGATCCTGTTGGAAGACAGAAAAGCCAAAATTGCGTTTGTCGCCTATCAATGTGGGTATCGTGATATCTCTTACTTTTCTCGCATCTTCAAGAAGCGAACTGGGGTTTCACCCGGCGTGTATCGCCAATTACATTAACCAGATCACTCTCTTGTCTCTAACCCGTTAATCTTGATTTCCAAAGAAAAGGCAACATGCTAATCTTAACAAGCTTTTAACATAATAATTATTAAACCAATTTGCCAATAACACGGAGTTAGAGAATGATTCAGCCTAACGAGTTAAGCAAAACAACCTGCGCTCTCCCGCCACCCAATGAAATGATTTTAAAATGGGCAGAGGAACGCCCAAATGAAGTCTATCTAAAACAGATCATTAATCGCCAGTTTGTTGAGTACACCTATGCAGAGGTCGCCGATCAGGCATTACGCCTGGTGACCGCCCTCAGAGAACTGGGCGTTCATCCAGGCGACAAAGTCGCCCTGGTATCAAAGAACTGTGCCGAATGGTTTATTTGTGATCTGGCCATGATGCTGGGCGATTACATCAGCGTACCGATCTTCCCTACGGCAGGGGCTGACACCATTGAGTACTGCGTCACTCACAGTGAAAGTAAAGCCCTGATCGGCGGCAAACTGGACAATGCTGACGCCACTCAGCAAGTCATCGATGCCATACCAGATCTCATCAGCATTGCACTACCCTATGACTCAGCGCCTAAGTGCCAACATCAGTACAAACAGTTGCTCGCCCAGTCGCAACCCAGCTCAGAACGTCCACAACATTACGATGATAAACTGATGTCTCTGGTGTACACCTCGGGTACGTCCGGCTTACCCAAAGGGGCCATGCTCACCTATGGCGCGTTCAGTTGGTCGGCGCAGCAGCTGATCAATCATATCGGTATCGAAGAAAACGATCGTCTGTTCTCGTATCTGCCGCTGGCGCACATTACCGAGCGTGTTTACATCTTTGGCTCGTCAATCATGGGCGGTGTCCCGACGGCTTTTCCCGAGTCGCTGGACACCTTCATTGAAGATGTAAAAATGCAGCGCCCAACCCTGTTTATCTCGGTGCCTCGTTTGTGGACCCTGTTTCAGCAACGTATTCAGGACAAACTGCCACAGAGAAAGCTCAATCTTTTGCTCAAAATTCCGTTCATCAATACCCTGATCAAGAAAAAACTTGCCGACGGTCTGGGTCTGGATCAGGCTCGTGTCCTCGGTTGTGGCTCCGCCCCGGTTTCACCCGCGCTGCTGGAATGGTATCGCAGCGTCGGCCTGAACATTACTGAGGCCTGGGGGATGACGGAATCATTTGCCTACAGCACACTTAACTATCCATTCCGCGCCGATAAAATCGGTACCGTCGGGAATGCCGGACCCGGTATTGAACTGCGTATTGCCGCCGATGAAGAGATCATGGTGCGAGGAAAAGGGCTGTTCTCCGGATACTACAAGAACGACATCGCGACCCAGGAAGCGTTTGATGACAACGGCTGGTTACACACGGGTGACATCGGCAAGATTGACCAAGACGGCTACCTGACGATCATGGGGCGTAAAAAAGACACCTTTAAAACGGCGAAGGGCAAATTTGTCTCTCCGGTTCCCATTGAGAAAAAGCTTTTTGAATACAGTCGTGTCGAAATGATGTGTTTGATTGGACTGGGGCTACCTGCGCCGATCCTTCTGGTGGTTCCGCATGATTTTCCTAACTTTGATCGTGCCCGTTATGAACGCACCACCAAAAAAGTCATCGATCGCATGAACTCAGAGTTGGAATCGCATGAACAGATCAAAGGGGTGCTCATGATCAAAGAGCCGTGGAGTATCGAAAACGGTATTCTGACCCCCACTTTGAAGATCAAACGCCACCTTCTGGAGCAGAAGTACCACGACATGGGTCAGAACTGGCCGAAAGGTCAACTGGTCGTGTGGGAAGAATAACGCACAACATAAAAGCTGCCCTGATGAGGCAGCTTTTTTCTTTCTATCTGTTCCATCTTCTCACTTTTCACCAATGTGCCCCAGCGCCAATTAGAGAAAATCACTGTAGTGACGACTTGCCTGATGTGAAGAATTTAAGCCGGTATCACGTTGTAGATGCGGATTCAATAACGCATACTCATTCGACGATGGCTTAGGTTCTTTATAAGTCAGGCTTTCCTTGTTCAAACTCCATATCAATTCAAAATGCCAGTTAATTGCGATCTTCATTGCGCTTCCCACCTTTACTCTCCGCTTTTTCAACGAATTATGGTGTGGTTCCGCTAAGATAACGAACGATCATTCATGACAATCACTATAAGCACAGATTATGGACAATCGACTCAGGCACCTTGCCGCGCTGCGTTATTTCGAGGCCGCAGCCCGTCACCAAAGTTACAGTAAGGCCGCTCTGGAGCTGCACATCAGCCAGGCGGCGGTCAGTCAGAAAATACGTCAACTCGAAGATGAACTGGCGTGCAAATTATTCGTTCGTCAAGGGCTAGACATGCGTCTGACCGCCAAAGGGACCACTCTCTATCAGCAAGTCAGTAATGGATTCGAACACATTCTGAATGGCCTGAACGCGATTCAGTCCGAGCCACTGGAAGGCATGCTGACCGTGAACACCACGCCTTCTTTTGCTTCCCGTTGGCTGATGCCGAAACTCTGGAAATTCACCATGGAGCACCCACTGATCCCGATCCGGGTTTACGCCACGACGGAACACCCGGTGATAAAATACGGCGAAGTCGATGTGGCAATCCGTCAAGGGCTGACCACCGATCTCGGCGCCAATCTATGTAAAGAGGTGCTGTACGAGGAAGCGGTTTATCCGTTCTGTTCCCCTGAACTGGCCGGCTCGATGCAACTAACACACCCCGAGCAGCTTTTGCAATGTTGGCTTATCCACGGAGTGGATACAAAAAACTTCACCTGGAAGAACTGGTTTCACGAAGCCGGAGTTGAAATGAGCGAAGAGAAGGTTCAATGGATGGAAGTCGGTACCTTTGATATGGGGCTCAGTGCGGTGATGGCGGGACACGGTGTGTGTCTGGGCACCGACAGTCTGGCGGGCGATTTCGTGGAACGCGGCTTACTGGTCAAGCCGTTTGACATCGGTATGTCACCTGGCGTGCGATATACCCTGTTCCACGATCCCGGCTCCTCCCGCCGTGCCCGGATAGAAGCATTTACCGGCTGGCTGCACCGTGAAGTGGCTCAGCTCAGCCGATGATTCAGTTGCGCCAGAACGGCTTACTTACTTCAGATGCTACCTGATCAGGGCTCAATCCCAAATCATCCAACAGGTGAGGCGGCAATTCATTCAAGTGACGACGCGAACGGTAGTTGTGATGCCAACGTTTTAACTGGCAAAAGTAATTCTTAACAAAAGTACCAGTTACTTTTTGGGATTCTCTCTGGTGTGTAGTGATAACTGTGTTCATACAGCCTCCTTGTAAGCAGCGTTTGTATGACTAATAATTAACGTTATCTGCCATTTCGACAAACGATACTCACTGGCACTAAGTTAAGGAGAACTTAAGTGAAAGAACGCATGCCTCCTCTGCAAGGGTTGTATTACTTCTATACCGCTGCCGAATTGGGTAGTTTCAAACTGGCCGCAGAAGCGTTGTTTGTGACCGCCGCAGCGGTCAGTCAGCAGATCCGCCAGTTGGAAGATTGGTTGGGGGTTGAGCTGTTCATCAGGCAACACCGGCGTGTCAAGCTCACCGCGGAAGGCGGCATTTTGTATCAGCAGACTAAGCGTGGTTTCGATCACATTCAGGACGGCGTGCGTCAGGTAAACCAGGATCCCAACCCGAACCAACTCTCGATTTCAACCCTGCCATCGTTTGCCCAACATTGGCTGGTGCCCCGTATTGGTCAGTTCCGCCAGCAACATCCAGAGTTGGCGATGTTGATTGAGCCGCGCAATGAACTGATCAATTTTCAAGACTCGAATGTCGACATCTGTATTCGTTATGGCCGCGGCCACTATCCGAATCTGGAATCGCGCCTGTTCATGGACGAAGTGCTCTACCCGGTGTGCCATCCACTCTACCAACAGCAGCACGACATCTATCAGCTTGACGACCTGCACCGTGCCGAACTGATTGAAGATACCTGGCCGGACATTAATTGGGACGTATGGCTGAAAAACATTGGTCAGTTACCCAAACCGACCATACAGTACCATGGCTCACAGTTCGTTCTGGAAGGCGCGCTGGCCGTTCAGGGGGTCGCCCTGACCAAACACAGTCTGGCGTTTCGTTATATTCAGGAAGGCAAACTGGTTCGGATCGGTGATATCGCCCTGAGGCCGGAATACCAATATTATTTGTGTGCTCCTGCAGGCTATTTCCGGCGTCCTAAAATCGCCCTGTTCTGTGAGTGGATTGAGGAGCAGGCGGCACAATTTCAATGTGAAGCTCAGTATAATCTGACGGTGATTGAAGCCAAATACTAACGTGGTATCCACACCATCTGAGCAGAACTGCACAAGACAACAGACATAAAAAAGCCCCGTAAGCTTTCACTTACGGGGCTTTTGTCAATCGCTTAACTTAACCCAAAGAATTACTTCTTAGCGTTACGCTCTTTAACTTCTGCGATTACTTGCTCAGCAACGTTTGACGGACATGGTGCGTAGTGTGAGAACTCCATAGAGAACTGACCACGACCAGAAGTCATTGTACGTAGAGTACCGATGTAGCCGAACATTTCTGACAGAGGTACATCACCCTTGATACGTACGCCAGTAGTACCAGCTTGTTGGTCTTTGATCATACCACGACGACGGTTCAGGTCACCGATTACGTCACCAACGTGATCTTCTGGAGTGAACACGTCAACTTTCATGATTGGCTCAAGAAGCTGCGGGCCCGCTTTAGGCATAGACTGACGGAATGCGCCTTTCGCTGCGATTTCGAACGCGATTGCTGATGAGTCAACTGCGTGGAAACCACCGTCGAACAGCTCAACTTCAACGTCTAGCGTTGGGAAGCCAGCCAGAACACCGTTTTCCATCATGCCAGCAAAACCTTTTTCGATTGCAGGCCAGAATTCTTTAGGAACGTTACCACCAACTACTGATGAAGAGAACGTGAAGCCAGAGTTTGGCTCACCTGGTTTGATGCGGTAATCGATCTTACCGAACTGACCAGAACCACCAGACTGTTTCTTGTGCGTGTAGCTGTCTTCAACAGGCTGAGTGATGGTTTCACGGTAAGCTACCTGTGGAGCACCTACTTCCAGCTCAACGCCGTAAGTACGCTTTAGGATATCTACCTTGATGTCCAGGTGAAGTTCACCCATACCTTTCAGGATGGTTTCGCCTGAATCTTCGTCAGTTTCAACCTGGAATGATGGATCTTCTGCAACCATCTTACCGATCGCGATACCCATCTTCTCGCTGCCGCCCTTGTCTTTAGGCTTAACTGCGATAGAGATTACTGGTTCTGGGAAGATCATTGGTTCCAGAGTACATTCGTGTTTTGGATCACACAGAGTGTGACCAGTCTGAACGTTCTTCATACCAACAACAGCGATGATGTCACCAGCTTGTGCTGCATCGATCTCGTTACGCTGGTCAGCGTGCATCTCAACCATACGGCCGATACGCTCTGTTTTACCAGTTGCAGAGTTCAGGATGGTATCGCCTTTCTTCATCTTACCTGAGTAGATACGGATGAAGGTCAGAGCACCGAAACGGTCGTCCATGATCTTGAACGCAAGCGCTTTTAGTGGCTCATCTGCAGATACAGTCGCAACTTCACCAGTCGCTTCACCTGTGTCTGGGTCAGTCAGAGGCTGAGGATCTACTTCTGTTGGCGATGGTAGGTAATCTACTACCGCGTCAAGAATAAGTTGGATACCTTTGTTCTTGTACGCTGAACCACAGTAAGTTGGGAAGAATGCCAGATCACGAGTACCTTTACGGATACAACGTTTGATGTCTTCCAGAGAAGGCTCTTCGCCATCCATGTAAGCCATCATCAGGTCGTCGTCTTGCTCAACAGCAGTTTCGATCAGCATTTCACGGTATTCAGCAGCTTTCTCTACCATGTCTGCAGGGATGTCTTGAACTTCGTAGTTCTCTGGCTGACCAGAATCATCCCATACGTATGCTTTCTGGCTTAGTACGTCAACAACACCAACGAAATCTTCTTCGATACCGATAGGCAGAGTCATTACTAGAGGAGTTGCCGCTAGAACGTTTTGTACCTGATCTACAACTTTGTAGAAGTCAGCGCCCATACGGTCCAGTTTGTTAACGAAAATCAGACGTGATACGTGAGATTCGTCAGCGTAACGCCAGTTAGTTTCTGACTGAGGCTCAACACCACCAGAACCACAGAATACACCGATACCACCGTCAAGTACTTTCAGAGAACGGTAAACTTCGATTGTGAAGTCAACGTGTCCAGGAGTATCGATGATGTTTAGACGGTGATCGTTCCAGAAACAAGTAGTTGCCGCAGACTGGATTGTAATACCACGTTCAGCTTCCTGCTCCATGAAGTCAGTAGTAGTTGAACCGTCGTGAGTATCACCGATCTTGTGGATCTTACCAGTTAGCTTAAGGATACGCTCTGTAGAGGTAGTTTTACCCGCATCTACGTGAGCAAAAATACCAATGTTTCTGTATTTTGATAAATCAGTCATTGTCTTACTCTGTTAATAAGGTATAAAGTGCGCGCAGAGTATATCATATTCTGTCAATACTGATACCTTTGCGTGCCGTTGGACGAAAAAAAACATTGGGGTAGAAAACACCACCCCAAAATCATAGTCAAAAATCGGATTTTATGTCGCCACTCTTCTGGCATCACGCGGATTTGCAACAGGAAATCATACCAGAGTTACAGCTCATCAAACGCTTCAATCGCCTCAGATAACTTTTTCACGCCGTGGATTTGCATCCCCTCGATGCCACCTTTGGGCATATTCGCGGCAGGCACAATCGCCTTTTTAAAGCCGTGTTTGAACGCCTCATTCAATCGTTCCTGACCACTTGGTACTGGTCGGATTTCGCCTGCTAACCCGACTTCACCAAATACGACCACGTCTTTTGGCAACGGACGATCACGAAAGCTCGACAACAGCGCCATCAACAACGCCAGATCAGCGCTGGTTTCGGTGACCTTGACGCCACCAACCACGTTCACAAACACGTCTTGGTCCGCCATCTGCAAACCGCCGTGCTTATGCAGCACCGCTAATAAAAGTGAGAGCCGGTTTTGCTCCAAGCCCACCGCGACCCGGCGCGGATTCGCCAGTTGGGAATAATCCACCAGCGCCTGAATCTCAACCAGCAAAGGCCGGGTCCCTTCCCAGACCACCATGACCGAACTGCCGGAGGTTTCTTCTTCTCCCCGCGACAGGAAGATTGCCGACGGGTTGCTGACTTCACGCAGACCCTGACCGGTCATGGCGAACACCCCAAGTTCATTCACCGCCCCAAAACGGTTTTTGTGGCTGCGCAAGGTGCGAAAACGGCTATCCGTACCACCATCGAGCAACACAGAGCAGTCAATAATGTGCTCCAGCACTTTCGGCCCGGCCAGTGTGCCGTCCTTTGTCACGTGACCGACGATGAACACCGCGACATTGTTTTGCTTAGCGTAACGCGTCAGGGCAGTGGCAGATTCACGAACCTGCGCCACACTGCCCGGGGAAGATTGAACATCAGAGACGTGCATCACCTGAATGGAGTCAATCACCATGATGCGCGGCTGCTCTTTTTCGGCCACCTGGCAGATTCGGTCAACGTTTGTCTCCGACAACATTTTCAGGTTGTCTTTTGGCAACCCAAGGCGTGAAGCCCGCATCGCGACCTGTTGCAATGATTCTTCCCCGGTCACATACAGCGTAGGCATCTGCGCCGACAACTGGCACATGGTCTGCAGCAACAGCGTCGACTTACCTGCTCCCGGATTACCCCCGATCAGGATCGCAGCGCCCGGAACAATGCCACCGCCCAGTACCCGGTCCAGCTCTTTGAAACTACTGGTAAAACGAGGCACCTCCTGCAAATCGATCTCCGCCAGAGTCTGAACCTGAGCTTCCGTCGCCGAACCGGCGTAACCGGCTAAACGCTCGTTGCGCGCCACAGTCGGCGATGCTGCCAGACGCACCTCTGAAATGGTGTTCCATGAACCACAGGCGTTGCACTGACCCTGCCAGCGCGGAAAATCGGCGCCGCAGTCATTACACACATAAGCACGCTTTGCTTTTGCCATTTGTCCCCTAAATTATCTAAGTCTGTGACGTGATTTTGAATTTAATGATAAAACACTTATTGAATCAGTCTATGAAGTGACTCAAGATCTGATTATCACGGCCGATGAGTCATATAGTAAGGACACTCTAACAGAAAAATATGCAGCAAACCGAAATTCTCTCGCTCGCAGAGCAGCTGATCCCTGCCTATCAGGCAGACGACTTTGACTTCGTGCTTTCACAACTGACCGAAGGACATTCGCCTGCCTTTCGCCTGCTGGTCAAAATGGAACTGAACCGGATTATGGCCCCCTGCTCACGAGCCATCGACTTACGCGGCCGGGTTCAGGGTGAGTGCCGTGAGTACCTGCTGGACGGTCTTTCGCACTGGCTTGATGATGTGGCGTTCAACGCCTATCACAAAAACATCAAAAAATTCGGCGCTTATACCGAAGGCGTGTGGGAGGCGATGCAGAACACCCACAATAATTTCCGCATCATGCAGCAGCGCGGTCAGCGTTCAGATCGCGAGCTTACCAGCGCCAAAAGCCCGTATGAGCTGGAGCCCGTTACGCTCGGCTATGACCTGAAGCGCAAAGAGAACCGGCTCAAACTCTCTTCTCAAGTGGAAATCATCCTGCCCAGCGCCCAGTTGGTGCATGGGGTGAGTGTGGATCTGTCCGCTTCCGGCGCACGCTTTAAAGTACCAACCGCGTTCAACTATAAACTCGGTGAGATCATCACGGTTCAATTTGTTGAGCTGAGTAAGAGTTCAACGGTGGACGGGATTGCCAAGCCGTTTCAATACCGGGTGGTTGGCATTGATGACTCGTACGACAACGACGCGGTAAAATTTCTGCGCACCATCCGCCTGACCGAATCCAAAGCCATTGAACTGGCGATCATTGAAGCACTGCACAGTGAATCGCAACGCGCCCGTCACGACAATCAGGATAAAATCATTCGGGCCCGTACTCGCGGGTTTGAACACACCTACCTCAAGCACACCTGCAACCTGCCGCTCTTTTTCAGTGGTAACGAACTCAAACTGGTACTGATGACGGAGAACAATCAGCCCATCTGGCAGTACTGGCACGACGAACGCAATCAGCAAGCCCTGAGCAGCCTGTTCAATGCACAGCGTATGGACTTACTGACGCGTCCGGGCATGCGCGGTAGCAACAATATGCTCTACTCATTCACCCACGAACATCAGGATAAGAGTCTGTTCTTCTCGATGATGATGCCGGAGGCCACTCGAGAAGAGCGCCAACTGTTCTGGCATGTCGGCGCTAAGCGCGAGAGCTGGAAAGCTTTCCGTTTATCGGTGTTTGAACTGTCGGAAGAGGAGCGTCAGGAACTCAGCCAACACGCGACGGAGTTGTCTTTGGCGACCGAGTCACTGACTCACTGCGGTATTTTGCAGGAAATCGCCAATCATGAAGTAGCACACGACTATCTGCTGTCTGACAAACCGCGCCTGGATGCCAACGCCTTGAAAAAGTTCTGCCACTCGCGCCAGAGCACCAACCAGCCACTCAGTCTTTACTTTGATGCCCGCTCGCGGCGCAAAGAGCCGCGCTATCAGTTTCAGTCACCGTTAGAGCTGAGGTTCCAGCAACAACTCATTGCCGGTAGCACACTGGATATCTCGAAACGCGGACTATTTGTGGACCTGACGGAGCGGCTCAACGCGAAAGTGGGTGACAAATGCTACATTAATTTTCACGAATTACAGCTGTACGACAAAGAACTGCCGCTGACCCGGGTGCCTTATCGGGTGATCCGTATCAGTCCGGAAGGACGGCGCGTACAACTGATGATTGAAGATACCCGGGAAACCGCCAAAACCGTCACCTTCCTCAACCGGTTGATTGAACATAACCTGGATAAACTGACTGCCAAACAGGAACTGCTGCCCAGCAATGCACTGCTGGAGAGTCTGCATCATGTGTTGCTGGATAAAATGGTCTGCTCACCGATTTTTGTCGAAAAGCGCGCCGCGACGCTTTGCCCGAGAATGATTGGGGTCAATTACCCGCTCCAACCCTATCTGGCATTGTTTGCCAAACTCGGCCATGACCACAAACTGTCGTTAGAACCGGTCTTCAAAGGACGCAGCAGTACCTTGTTATCACAACCAATGAAACGGATTGATGGTGCGGAGCCGCAATACCATGAAATTTATCTGGCTGCGATCAAGTTCGGAAGCCGGATTCAGTCGGTTCAGACCAAACTATTGAGTGAGTTTACCAGCACCAAAGAGCGGATTGAGTTTATCAAGAATGCACAAAATTTCGGTGAGTTTTATGCTTTGCGACTCTCCGGGGTGCCGGTCTTTGACCCCATGACCGAACTACTGCGCAAAGACATCGCCGAGCTGGCGCCGATCAGCCTGTTTCAGGCACGGACGCTGGAAAAGGACATCAACGCCATCGCCGGTTATGGCGAGATCGTAGATATCACCGAAGAGGTGTTGATCAGGCTCGAACTGACACGTTAAAAAAAGCGAGGCTGAGCCTCGCTTTTTTGTTTAAGGCTGACGCTTCCAGCTGATTTTCTGTTGCTTGACCAGCCCGGCAGATAAGATACACAACACCCCACCGAGTCCGCTGTAACGCACAGCAGACTGAGCCTGAGCTTCCACTTTCGGTTTGGCATGATACGCCACGCCCAAACCGGCAGCTTTCATCATCACCAGATCGTTCGCCCCATCACCGACCGCCACCGTGTTGTGCGCTTCTATCTCATACTGATCGGCAAGCTGTTCGAGAATGTCCGCTTTCGTCTGCGCCGACACGACATCGCCGACGACCTTGCCCGTCAGCTTACCAGCAACGATTTCTAATTGATTGGACTGCGCATGATGCAGACCCAGCGTTTGCTTAAGATGATCGGAGAAATAAGTAAAGCCGCCCGAAGCGATCGCGGTTTTCCAGCCCATGGCGTTGAGGGTGTTCACCAACTCGGGCAGATCCGGCATCAAGGGCAAATCGCGGCGTACGGTGTCTAGGATGGCTTCATCCGCTCCTGCCAATTTGGCCACGCGCTGACGCAAACTTTGTTCAAAGTCCAGTTCCCCAAGCATTGCCCGCTCGGTCACTTCCGCCACTTCTTCCCCCACGCCAGCCAGCTTGGCCAGCTCGTCAATGCATTCGATCTGAATCGCGGTCGAGTCCATGTCCATCACGATCAACCCCGGTTTAGACAGATCCGGAATATCATTCAGCCGGGCATAATCCAGCTCCATAGCTTGGAGGATTTTCTCATGCTCGTCCGTCAGCTCGCCTTCCATCAGAGCAACTTCGTAGGGCCCAACCTTCCAACAATCCACTACCGCGTTGTAATAACCGGTAAAGAAGTCGATGTCATCAAACAGCTCTGCGGTCAGGTAGCCGCCAAACACTATCCAGTTGGCACGCTGTTTGTCATGCAACGTGGCGCGGCGGGTTTCTGGTAAGCGGTTCACCAATGAGGAATAGCGCCTGATCGGCAGTGTCGTTAACTTTTCCATGTTTGCGGTTCCGTATCCGAATTTTTGTTAAATCTTCTGAAACGTTAACCTATTGCAATTTAACTACGCAAGTCTCAATATGAGCGAAAACCAAAATTATTGTGGTTAGGAATATTATGGACTCTTCACTTTTTTCGTTTCGAGTCGCCCTTCGGGTCCTGATTGTTCTGTCCCTGATCGCCATGATCGGTGTGATCGCCGTTAACAGCGTCAAAATCAGCAAAGGCAACGAGAAGATCCAGAACAATCAGTTGGAAACACTGACCAAGGTTCTGATCTCTCAGGCATCATTGTCGGCTGGTGACATGATCGTCCAGCAGGATCAAGAAAGCCTGCTCAAACTGACGAACCAACTGGCGAAAGATAATCTGGTGTTTGACGCGACGATTTACGATGCCGAAGGTGTACGACTGGCGGCCAGTGATGATGCTTTATCCGCCCGTGAAGTTCTCGGACTGGATACCCCGCTGGCCACGGCCCGCATCGGCCGCCAACAACTGGTAGAGCCGGTTTTTCACGAGAATAACCTGATCGGTTTTGTGCGTGTTACGTTTGAGACTGGCAAAGTAACGGCGATTTCAGATCACTATTACCGTAAAAGCGATCGCTACATGTACACCATGATCCTACTAAGCTTCATCATCGGTCTGCTGCTGCCGCTGGTGATCCGACGTAAGAAAAAAGCCAAAGGGGAAAACCTGCTGCTGCGCGACATTCTGCCGCACTAACGTCAAATTGTTCCGAGACAAAAAACCTCAGCCATGGCTGAGGTTTTTATCGTTGAGAGCCGGTAATCTTACTGCTTATCACCCAACAATACGGAGTCGAGAGCGATCACCATCATGTCGTTGAACGTGGTTTGGCGTTCATCCGAGGTGGTTTGCTCACCCGTTTTGATGTGGTCAGAGACAGTACAGATGGTCAGCGCTTTCGCGCCATACTCGGCGGCGACACCGTAGATGCCTGCCGCTTCCATCTCTACACCGACAATGCCGTATTTATCCATCACGTCAAACATGTCAGGATCCGGCGTGTAAAACAGCTCTGCCGAGAACAGGTTACCGACCTTCACTTCAATGCCACGTGCCGTTGCCGCTTCCTCAGCTGCTTTCACCATCTTGTAGTCTGCAATCGCCGCGAAGTCGTGGCCTTTGAAACGGATACGGTTCACTTTCGAATCGGTACACGCGCCCATGCCGATCACCACATCACGCACTTTAATGTCTTCGCTGACCGCACCACAGCTACCGACGCGAATGATTTTCTTCACACCGAAATCTTTGATCAGCTCAGTGGCGTAGATAGAGCACGACGGAATACCCATACCGTGCCCCATGACCGACACTTTACGACCTTTATAAGTACCAGTGAAACCGTACATGTTGCGCACATCACACACCTGCACTACGTCATCCAGAAACGTTTCCGCTATGTATTTCGCCCGCAATGGATCGCCCGGCATCAGTACAACATCCGCAAAAGCACCCATTTCAGCATTGATATGTGGAGTAGCCATTGTTTATTCCTTTCTTCTGAGTCGCCGGGAGTGTTGCCCGGCGTTCGATTCATTTCCAGGCGGCCTCTGCTCGTGGCCGCAGCTCGTATTACAGGAAGTTCTTACCGTAATCCATCGCTGAGGTTCCGAAATAGGACGCCAGCGACTGACCGATGTCGGCAAATGAGTCACGACGGCCCAACGAGCCCGGTGCGACTTTCTTACCGTAGACGATCACCGGGATATGTTCACGGGTATGATCAGTGCCAGGCCAGGTTGGATCGCAGCCGTGGTCGGCCGTCAGGATCAGCACGTCATCGTCTTGCATGATGTCCAGCACTTCCGGTAGACGCAGGTCAAAGTACTCCAGCGCGGCAGCGTAGCCTGCAACATCACGGCGGTGGCCGTACGCCGAATCAAAATCAACGAAGTTGGTGAAGACAATCGTATTGTCGCCCGCCGCCTGGATTTGTTCGACCGTTGCGTCGAACAGTGCCGGAATACCGGTCGCTTTTACTTTCTTGGTGATCCCACAATGAGCGTAAATATCGGCAATCTTACCAATAGACACCACATCGCCCTGCTTCTCATCCACCAGTTTTTGCAGCACGGTAGCAGAAGGTGGCTCAACAGACAGATCACGGCGGTTGCCAGTACGCTCGAATTGCCCTTTACCCGGGCCGATGAACGGACGCGCGATCACACGCCCAATGTTGTAATCTTCCAGCTCTTCACGTGCGATCTGGCAAAGCTCCAGCAAGCGATCCAGGCCGAAAGTCTCTTCGTGACAGGCAATTTGGAACACCGAGTCCGCAGAGGTGTAGAAGATTGGCTGGCCCGTCTTCATGTGCTCTTCACCAAGATCGTCCAGCACCTGAGTACCAGACGCGTGGCAGTTGCCAAGGAAACCATCCAGTCCGGCACGCTCCAGGATGCGGTCTGTCAGGGCTTTCGGGAAGCTGTTTTGTTTGTTGGTAAAGTAGCCCCATTCAAACAACACAGGTACGCCGGCAATTTCCCAGTGGCCTGACGGCGTATCTTTACCTGACGAGAGCTCTGCCGCGTGCGCATACGCGCCGATGATGTCCGCGTTCTGATCCAGACCAGGTGCGAAACGTCCAGTGGACTCTTTGTGCGCCATCGCCAACCCGAGCTTGGACAGGTTTGGCAACGTCAACGCGCCCTGGCGCTGCGCATTGTCGGCCTCACCGGCCGCACACTGATCGGCAATATGACCCAGCGTGTCTGAACCAACATCCCCAAATTGCTCTGCGTCTGCAGCGGCACCGATCCCAAAGGAGTCCAGGACTAAAATAAATGCTCTTTTCATTGCTTGTTCCTCAGGCTCACCGGACACGTCAGCGACCGGTGGGCCTTGTTGATGTTTATACGTCTTCAGCGCGGATTTGACGGTATACGTCTGGGGTTGCTGTGTACTCTCCCCCCACCTTAATCGCCGCTTGCAGAGCCTTGGCCGCTTCCTGCCACTGCTCTTCAGTTCGTGCGTGGATCATCGCCAGAGGTTTGTCGGCACCGGCCGTTTCGCCAAGGCGAATAAAGTGATCAAACCCGACAGCGTAGTCGATGCTGTCAGTCGCCACACGGCGGCCCCCCCCCATCGCCACGACAGCCATACCAATCGCGCGGGTGTCCATCGCACTGACAACTCCGGATTGTTCAGCGTACACCGGTTTAATAATCTCGGCTTTTTCCAGATAGTTGTCGTAATGTTCAACAAAGTCTTTCGGACCACCCAGGCCCGCGACCATTTTGCCAAAACACTCAGCCGCTTTGCCGTTATCCAGCACTTGCTGCAACTTAGCGTGCGCATCGTCGCTGTCTGTGGCCAGTTTGCCCAGCACCAACATCTCAGCACACAGTGCCATGGTCACTTCCAGCAGACGAGGATTACGGTATTCCCCCGTCAGGAACTGCACGGCTTCACGTACTTCAACCGCATTGCCCGCCGATGACGCCAGAACCTGGTTCATGTCCGTCAGGATTGCCGTGGTCTTAGTGCCGGCACCGTTAGCCACTGCCACAATCGACTTGGCCAGCTCTTCCGACGCCTCATACGTCGGCATAAAGGCTCCGGATCCGACTTTGACGTCCATGACCAGAGAGTCCAGACCCGCGGCCAGTTTTTTCGACAAAATCGATGCCGTGATCAGTGAGATGTTATCCACAGTCGCAGTAATATCACGTGTGGCGTAGACCCGTTTGTCTGCCGGAGCAAGATCGCCAGTCTGGCCAATAATCGCCACGCCAGCATCCTTCGTCACCTCACCAAACACATCATTGGTCGGTGTAATGTTGTAACCAGGAATCGCTTCCAGTTTGTCCAGCGTTCCGCCGGTGTGACCCAAACCACGGCCAGAAATCATAGGCACAAAACCGCCACAAGCGGCGACCATTGGCCCCAACATTAGCGATGTCACATCCCCCACACCACCGGTGGAGTGCTTATCCACGATCGGGCCAGAAAAGTTCATGTGGCTCCAGTCGATGACCATGCCCGAGTCGCGCATCGCACACGTCAGTGCAATCCGCTCATCCATGGTCATCTCGTTGAAGAAAATCGTCATCGCGAAAGCAGCGATCTGCCCTTCCGAGACCGTATTTTTCGCCACGCCCTGAATAAAGAAATTGATTTCGTCGGCGGTAAGAACTTCGCCATCGCGTTTTTTGCGGATAATTTCTTGAGGTAAATACATTAGTGCCTCCCAAGCTCTGAGTGCAGAGCCATGGTATGTAGGATAAGAGGTAAGATGGTGAGCGCTCGCTCACCATCGTTCAGACGTTAGTCTCAGTACGCTGAAGGGTCAGCGACCTGGTCCGTTACTTCTAATGTATTCAGTAGATTTGTTAGCAGGCTTGAAGCACCAAAGCGGTAGTGGCGCGCGTCAACCCAGTGATCACCCAGGATGTCATCGGCCATTGCCAGGTACTGTGCTGCGTCTTCAGCAGTGCGAACACCGCCTGCAGGCTTAAAGCCTACTGTTTCCGCAACACCCATGTCACGGATCACTTCCAGCATCATGCGGGCGTATTCCGGTGTAGCGTTCACCGCCACCTTACCGGTTGAGGTTTTAATGAAGTCCGCACCGGCTTCAATACAGATTTGTGACGCTTTCTTGATCAGCGCTTCTTCTTTCAGCTCACCCGTTTCGATGATCACTTTCAGCAAAATATCGCCACACGCTTCTTTACACTGTTTTACCAGCTCGAAACCCACTGTCTCATCACCGGCCATCAGCGCGCGGTATGGGAATACAACGTCAACTTCATCCGCACCGTAAGCAACGGCAGCTTTGGTTTCAGCAACAGCGATATCAATGTCATCGTTACCATGTGGGAAGTTCGTGACCGTTGCGATACGAACGTCTGGTGTACCTTGCTCACGAAGTGTCTTCTTAGCAATAGGAATAAAGCGAGGGTAAATACAGATTGCAGCAGTGGTACCTACCGGTGTTTTAGCATCGTGACAAAGTTGGATGACCTTGGCATCAGTGTCATCATCATTCAACGTCGTCAGATCCATTAATTTAAGTGCGCGTAGCGCGGCTGCTTTTAAATCGCTCATTTCTATCTCCGATCAATATTCAAAAATTTTACCCTTCAGCCTCACTGATATGGTGATATGGCTGAACAGTCATTAATGAACGGACTTGGTTCCCTGAAGACTCGGCATATACAGCGAATACATGCCAATTGCTATCCTTGTCACCGCACAGTACCAGTTTGGTCTATGGCACAACAATCTGCGATTGCGGTGTCTAACGTGTATATCGGGCAGACGAATCCACCACCAGCGCCAATCATACTCCCTGTATAAATCCGCGCTAGCTAAAAAACTTCTCAATGATCCATTGATACGTCACGCCACCTAAGTATACCCCGACAATTCCCATCACTCCGGCCAACACAGGCGGGGCAGGAACAGGCAACTTGATGACTGAAAACAAGACTCCAACCACGAACCCGGCAAAGGTTGCGAGGATTACGTCATGCATCGTACTGACCCGCTTTTCTCTACGTATATACAGTATAGGTATTTATCGCAAAACTGTAGTTGAGCTGAGAGCGCAAACGGTTTGTATCTCAGTTTTTCCATCGCTGTGTTTTTGCAGCGTGAAAAACGAAAAACGCCCCGCAGCAATCTCTTGCTACGGGGCGAGTTATCGTGGCGTCTATATAGTCTGACTCTACTTACTTAGAAAGACAGGAAGAAGCCAGCAATTGTTGCTGCCATCAGGTTAGACAGTGTGCCTGCTGCTACCGCTTTCATACCGTAACGAGCGATGTCGTGACGACGGTTCGGAGCAATACCACCCAGACCACCCAGCAGAATAGCGATAGATGACAGGTTAGCAAAACCACACAGAGCAAACGAGATGATTGCCGTTGTCTTCTCAGACAGTTGCGCGCCTGTTGCTGCGACTACTTGAGCATTTTCACCCACGTAAGGCACAAAGTTCAGGTACGCTACGAATTCGTTTACCACCAGTTTCTGACCGATGAAAGAGCCAGCCAGTGTAGCTTCACTCCATGGAACACCGATAACAAACGCCAGTGGAGCAAATACCCAACCCAGGATCAGTTCCAGAGTCAGCTCAGGGTGACCCAACCAGCCACCGATGCCGCCCAGCATACCGTTGATCAGCGCGATCAAACCGATGAATGCCAGCAACATCGCACCGATGTTCAGAGCCAGTTGCAGACCCATAGAAGCACCGCCAGCAGCTGCATCGATCACGTTTGCCGGTTTGTCGTCACCGCCATCGATATCAGCATCAAGATCTTCATTAGCTTCTTCCGTTTCCGGCTTGATGATCTTAGCGAACAGCAGACCACCTGGCGCCGCCATAAATGACGCTGCAACCAGATATTCAAGGGGCACACCCATTGATGCGTAACCCGCCAGAACACCACCAGCTACCGATGCCAGGCCACCACACATTACTGCAAACAGCTCAGACTGAGTCATGCGAGGTACAAACGGACGCACAACCAACGGTGCTTCAGTTTGACCCACGAAAATGTTAGCCGCTGCAGACATAGACTCGGCACGTGAAGTACCCAGAGCCATTTGTAGGCCGCCACCTAAAATCTTGATGACCCATTGCATGACGCCCAGGTAGTAAAGAACTGAGATCAGTGCAGAGAAGAAGATAACGGTTGGTAGCACCTGGAAGGCAAAAATAAAGCCGATTCCGTCAACAGAGAAGTTAACCAGGCTGCCAAACAGGAAAGTGATGCCGTCTTTACCGTAGTCGATAACGTTCTGAACACCAGCAGAGAAACCTGCCAGCAGGTCACGACCCCATGGTACGTAAAGAACGAAACCACCGATTGCGAATTGGATAGCAAATGCACCACCCACGGTTCTTAATTTAATAGCTTTTCGGTTGTCTGACAGTAGGTATGCAATTCCCAGCAGTACTGCCATGCCGATCAGGCTCATAAACAGGCTCATAGTTTATGACTTCCTTATAAGTTGTTTGTTGGCGTGTTACAAAATGGAGCTCTTAAGCGCGGGCAATTATACTCAGCCCGTCAGACATAAAGTAACGCCGCCCTCACACTTTCTTATAAGATTCATAATGCGTTCACTCATTAATGTGAAATGTATCACTATTCGGCCGGTTTCTGGGTAGGCAACGAACAATTTCTTTAGAAACTATTCACAAATACCGAACGCCAGATTGCTTATTTTCCAAACAGAACTAGCAACCGTTTGCTTATCCTCTTGGCGCAGTACAACCAATGCCTCCAGTATCTGAGCTAAACGCTTGGGGTGATTGGGCTCACCTTGGTATCCCATCAGTGGCATATCCGGAGAATCCGTCTCCAGAACTAAGGCCTCCAATGGCAATTGAGCAATCGCATTTCGCGTCTTTTTTGCGCGACTATAGGTGATAGTGCCACCAACTCCGATCTTAAATCCCAGCTCAACAAACTGCATGGCCTGTTGGTAACTGCCTGCAAATCCGTGCAGCACACCGCCATAAGAAAAGCGAGTCTGCTTGAGCAGTTGCAGCAATCGGTTGTGGGCTTTTCGGCAATGTAAAACCAAGGGCAGCCGATGTTGCTCCGCCAGCGCAATCTGAGCCAACAGAAACTGCTCCTGCAAGCTGACCTCAACATCAATAGCAAAATCTAGCCCGCACTCCCCCACGGCCACGCACTGCTGTGAACGGCGTGTCAATAAGCTGGCTAAGCGATCCAAGTCGCTCAATTGGTAACGATGGAGAAAATAGGGATGGCAACCAAGAGCGATAAACAGCTCGCGATGTTCACTGCTCAGTGTCAGCAGACGCTGCCAGTTATCCGGACCAATAGCTGGCAGCAATAAACGGGTCACACCATGACGTCGCGCGGCCGACAACTGAGCGGGAAAATCGTCGGCAAACACGTCAAAGTCGAAATGGCAATGCGTGTCGAACAGAGGAGAAAAATCAGGATTCACGCTTGTCATGCAGTGGATCCTTGCGATAAGGCACGCAACTGCGTTTGTTCTCCGGCGTCAATCCCATCGACTGACACCAGGCATCGTAGCGTGCCAGTACACGTTTGAACCATGTCAGCATTTCCGCCTCCTGAAAATCTCTCGGTTAAGCCTGCTCTTCGCGTTTGAACACCAGTTCGGTTGGCGTCGATTCTTCTTCCACGAAGTAGTAACCGGCCGTATCAAACTGAGTCAGCTGCGCGACCGACTCGATGCGGTTCTCTATAATATAACGAGCCATCATGCCACGCGCTTTCTTGGCGTAGAAACTGATCACTTTGTACTGGCCGTTTTTACAATCTTTAAACACTGGTGTAATGATTTGGCCGTCGAGATGTTTCGGTTTCACCGCTTTGAAATACTCGTTTGATGCCAGATTAATCAGTACATTATCGCCCTGAGCCTGCAAAGCATCGTTCAGCTTATTGGTAATAATCGTATCCCAGAACTGATACAGATTCGTACCACGGGCATTGGCCAGCTTGGTACCCATTTCAAGGCGGTAAGGCTGCATCAGATCAAGTGGCTTGAGCAAACCATACAGTCCGGAGAGCATGCGCAGGTGTTTCTGAGCGTACTCAAAATCGGCATCGCTCAGCGTTTGCGCGTCCAGCCCGGTATAGACATCGCCTTTAAACGCCAGAATCGCCTGACGCGAATTATCCGGCGTAAATGTCGGGCTCCATTCGGCAAAACGCGCCACATTCAGCCCGGCAATTTTATCACTGACTTTCATCAATGCAGATACATCCGCCGGGGTCAGCTTACGGCACTCCTCGATCAACTCGGCTGAGTGTTCCGTCAGTTCTGGTTGGGTATAGTTTTCGGTCGCCAGTGGCGATTCATAGTCGAGCGTTTTGGCCGGAGAAACTACAATAAGCATGACTTTTCTTTCCTGATTATGATTTGCTATTAGCTTATAAAAAAAGCCATGCATTGTCTGCATGGCTTTTTCAATCATTGTAATAGCGGGGAACAATCAGTTTTTCCGGTTGTTGTCCCAGATACCCTCTTCCAGCTGAGATTTCAGCTCTGGATAATCGTTGGCATCAAAAGTCGGTACTTTGCCAGCATCCAACTGACGGTTGTAGTCTTTCGCCAGTTTGATCACGATGCCAGACAGCAGCAGAATCGCTACCAGGTTGACAATCGCCATCAGCCCCATCGAGACGTCCGCCAGTGACCATACGGTTGGCAGTGTGGCCAGAGAACCAAACATAACCATGCCCAGAACAATCACACGGAACACCATCAGACCTTTCTTGTTATTGTGCTCGAGGAAGATCAGGTTGGTTTCAGCGTACGAGTAGTTCGCAATGATCGAGGTAAAGGCGAAGAAGAAAATCGCTACCGCTACAAAGATGCCACCCCAGTCGCCCACTTGTGAGCTCAGCGCACGCTGCGTCAGTTCGATACCAGTGATTTCACCGTGCGGGACATATTCACCCGACATCAGGATGATGGCCACCGTTGCAGTACAGATCACGATTGTATCAACAAACACACCCAACATCTGCACATAACCCTGAGACGCAGGGTGTGGCGGATACGGTGTGGCGGATGCGGCTGCGTTTGGCGCAGAACCCATACCCGCTTCGTTCGAGAACAGACCACGTTTGATACCATTGATCATTGCCTGGGCAATCGCATAGCCCAGACCACCGGCCGCCGCTTCCTGGAAACCAAAAGCACTTTTCACGATCAGCGCCAGTGCTGCCGGTACTTTTTCGTAGTTGGCAAACATCACGAAGAACGCCAGAACCAGGTATGCCAATGCCATGACTGGCACGATAAGTTCCGCAGTGCGGGCGATCTTACGGATACCACCGAAGATAACGAACGCTGAAATCAACACAATCACGATGCCCACATGCAGAGGCTCCACGCCGAAAGCGTTGTTCATTGCGTTAGTGATTGAGTTCGCCTGTACCGCGTTGAACACCAGACCAAATGCAATGATCAGGAAGACAGAGAACAATATCCCCATCCAACGCATACCGAGGCCTTTTTCCATGTAGTAAGCCGGACCACCACGGTAGTTGCCGTCTTTGTCACGTGTTTTGTAAAGCTGAGCCAAGGTACTTTCGGCAAAAGATGTCGCCATCCCCAGCATCGCAATCAACCACATCCAGAAAATCGCACCCGGACCACCAGCAGTCAGTGCCACGGCGACACCCGCCATGTTACCGGTACCGACGCGGGCAGCCAGACTGGTGCACAGAGCTTGGAAAGAAGAAATACCGGCACTGTCTGCTTTGCGGCTGTTTTTCAGCACACTAAACATGTGGCCAAAATGGCGGAACTGAATGAAACCAAGACGCAGCGTGAAGTAGATACCTACGCCGACCAGTAGATAAACCAGAATCGATCCCCAAAGAAGATCGTTCATCAAATTGATTAAGTCTGTCACAAGAACCTCTCATAGGTGTTTTGCGCTGCTCTTAACTGGAAAAGCTTAGCTCCGAAATGCACAAGCTGCTTGCTGACATCCTTACAAGCAAGGTGATAGTTAGAGTTTTTGGGTGCAGTTCGTGTCGAGATAGCACTCATTTATCGAGCGTTTACTCAAAGCAGCGTCATTTTAGACGGGGCGGATAATGCAGTCTGGGGCGTGAAAAATCAATACGCACACAGTTGCACTATGGTGTTATTTTTCACTAGAAAATCACCTTTTCTTAACACAAAGCACAACATAAAAGCCACAAAGACCGCATAAAAAACACTACATTTTGTAACATTTAAATCTATCCTTCAATACAAACTAACGTATCCAGCCGGAAATCCGCCAGCCCTTTGTCAGTAAGGATTCGCATCAAATGAGATTTTGCTTAACTAAATCTAAAACCACAGAGCAAAGTTACTAAACTGATCTCACTCGCCGGAAAACCATCCGCGCTTTGAATGTGTACGAATTATTAACATGGTTTTTTTTCAATTTA
>NZ_WXWO01000078.1:0-22511 GCF_009904845.1 Vibrio sp. V38_P2S17PM301
ACATGATATTTACAATTCCATCGCGTGTGCGCTAAGCTCTTTTCGTCCCCCATTGGGACCCCCTTTCAATTCTTAATTAACTCTTGCAGTTGCCAGACCACAAGACGTTTTTATCAAATTGAAAGGGGTTATATAACTAACTTATAGCTGTAAGCTTTACGGAACCCCCAGCCTAGCTGGGGGTTTTCTCTATACAACCAAAAGCCAGTTTGATGACTGGCTTTTTTGTTTTCACGCGTTTGATAAAAATGAAAGCTGCGGTCAGAATCGGACCCAAACGGCACAATTCACTCCCTACTTCCGGACATATTTTGTTACTCTTGCCGCCCCCGATTCACACCCTGTCGAATCGCTCACCTAACTGCCCTCAAGAAGACATTCGATTTGACTATGAAATTGGTCGGCAGCGCTTTAATTCTGTCAGGAACTGCCTTAGGCGCCGGTATGCTGGCTATTCCAATGGTGCTGGCTCAATTTGGCTTCGTCGTTAGCCTGATACTAATGCTGACCATATTTGCCGGTACCACCTATGCGTCCCTACTGCTGGCCGAAGACTGCACCAAAACCCGCGACAACAGCGGAATGAGCAGCGTGGCCTATCTGACGCTGGGCCGCAAAGGCCAACACATGATCAATACCCTGTTCTACCTGTTGTTGGTGTACATGCTGATCGCCTACACCATTGGCATTGGTGACCTGCTGCACAAGCTGTTGCTGAACCTGGAAATCCAGCTGTCGCCTCAGCTTTGTTACAGTGCTTTCAGCCTGGTGATGGGTGCCATCGTGGTGTCTGGCAAAGCGTACGCCGACAAACCAGCCCGGCTTTGAACACCTGGCCCGCTTCGGGAACGTACACTGCGGAAGGCGGCAAACCAGCGCTGATTGCCACGGGTTTGTTCGGCGCCCTGATCTTCATTTCCTGGTTTATTCAGTAACACCTAAAGCCAACCCTTCGTGGTTGGCGGTGTTTTTTTGCTCAGAGACACGTGAGCCGATTCGCGATTTTGTTATCCCGCACGGCGTTTTCATTAGGAATGCCATTGCATAACCAAAGCGAGGCACATATCCTTTGCGGGTTCAAAATTTTCAGGAATCCGGTCATGCCCTTAATCCCTTGTCCCGTCTGTGAAAAGCAGATTTCGAAACGTGCACATACCTGCCCAGGTTGTGGTGAGCCCGACCCGTTGCACCACCTGGCCAAAAGTAAGTTGCTGTCCTTTATCGTCTGGACCGCACTGGTCGTTGCCGCTGGTTACGTCGCCTGGGTGTATGTATTACCGATGTTGATCGAATACGCCAAGCAACAGTAATCAGCTGTCAACCAATAGCAAAAACCCGCCGATGGCGGGTTTTTCACCCCCACCCTATACAGTTAACACCAGAATCCACAAGGCTTACAGACATAATAAATCATGCTCTTATACATCCATGTATAGTCTATGTGGTCAATTTGTGGATCATTTTCAGTCTATTTTAGAGGATGTTTAATGGGTTAAATTTGACCGCGTCTTGCAGGTAATCCGGAGAGAAATGTGCGTAGGTCATCGTTTGTTGTATCGTCGCGTGGCCGAGTATTTTCTGGAGCGTGAGAATATTGCCGCCGTTCATAATAAAGTGGCTGGCGAACGTATGGCGAAGAACGTGGGCGGCCTGTCCTTTGGGTAATTCGAAATTACACTGTTTGAGCTGTGCGTAGAACTCGGCGTAACAATCTTTGAATAGTCGACCAGACTTACCCGTAACTATTTCATCTTGCAGTTCCTGGCTGATCGGCACGGTGCGGTCTTTACCGTTCTTAGTATCGAGGAAGGTCACTTTGCAATGGTTAACGGTACTACCCTTTAACTCCTCCGCTTCGCCCCATCTTGCCCCGGTGGCTAAACAGAGCTTGGCAACCTTGTAGCTATCGCCAGAAAGCACGCTGAGTAAGTGATTCATTTCATCAACCGATAGGAACGCCATTTCGCGTGTTTTGGGTACTTTCAGCTTAAAGCCAATTATCGGGTGTGAGTTATGATATTCCTGTACAGCGATGAGCACAGTAAACACGTTGCTCAAGCAGTTCATTTTGCGGTTGAAGGTGGTCATCGCCCGACCTTTGTTGAGTTGGGACATTCTATAGTTTGCAAGCAGTTTGTGGGTGATCTGATGTGCTTTGGGAAAGCCGAGTTCTTTATCGACCAGCTTCACTTCCTTCAGGTAGGCTTCGGCAGTTTTCTTCGATTGCCCTTCATACTTCCACCACAATTCAATCAACTCACTGAGCGATCGACGATCAGTAGGTTTTTCTAGCCAATCCTTGTCATGAGCTGTAGCAAGTACATACTTCTCATATTGGGTGGCCTCATACTTAGTATCGAACTGGCGGCGGTAACGTTTACCTTTTCGGCCTTGCGGCCGTATGTCGACCAACCACTTTTTACCCTCTTTCTTGATACTCATAATCTGCTCACTCAACAAAATGAGCGGGCATAATACATAAATACTGTATACAAATACAGTACACAACTAACATAGAAATGTACATTGATGAATAATTGTGGCGATTACACAAAATTGATCATATCCAAAGGCACACCGCTTTTGGAAGCTCTCTGAAAATACACAAATTATATTGCGCAACGTCAAATTTATCTTATTTCGGCGCTTTGTTTGGTACTAAATGATTAACAACTCCATGCGCACCAAATAGTATATAAATACAAAAAACATGTAGGTTATGTATTTTATGTCTGATATCAAAGAGCATTGGTGGTCCAAGCGCACTCCACGATCCGTCGATTACTTGAAACTATGGAAAGAAAACCCTCGGTTCGATACTGCAGAAAGCCAGTCGAGAATCAGCGATACGGATTTCGCAGAAGAAATCATTGCTGAGCAGTCTGATAAAAAAAGCTTCTATGAGTTAGTTACTTCTATTGTCCGATTTGGATTCATGGATTTTGAACCAATTGTTGTTTGGAAAAATGAGCAAGATAGATACATAGTTGCTGAAGGAAATCGTCGGATATTAGCACTCAAGCTTTTACGCAACCCACACAAAGCGCCAAAGTCGATTCGCAGTTTTATGCTTCAACAATCAAAGCTCATTGACAGAGATTCTATTGAGAAAGTGCAGGTTTGTGTCGCACCAAGCGAAGAAGATACTCATTGGTATGTATTACAACGCCACTCTACAAGTTCAATCCAAAAGCCGTGGCAGCGTCTTCAACAGCAACGTTTTATAGTTAGCTTGTACGACGAGTACAATCATGAAATTGAGCAAGTAAAAGAGGTCACTGGCTTTAGTCGCTCTGAAATAGTATCAGCACTACGATATGTCCACTTGAGAGATCTCGCTACGCGTGATGAAGTCCTACAGTTAATGACTGAGGAAGAAAAAGATTTGATCTCCAGTCACCGTATTTCAATGACTATTCTAGAACGTTGGTTCTCAAACGAAGAAGTACGGGCTCGTTGGGGTATTCAGTTTGATGATATGAACATTAAGATTACATCAAATGAAGATAGCTTCTTACGAGCATATGGACAATTCCTTAAGCTGATGTTTAACATTGCTCCGAACGATTTAAACTTCATCGTCAATACGCGTTCGATTCCAGAACGAAATCAAGAGATTTTTGACGTATTGCCTGAAGTAACATTCCCTGAACAAGCTCATGAGCAGGATCTCACCAAACAAGGGCAGAAAGTTAATCAACAGAAAGATGGTGAACCCACCAGTAATGCCAGTAATCCCTCGGAAAGCACGCAATCCGACACACAGAATTCCAACCCAGAGAATAATCTCCAGATTGAACCAATTCCTCACAGTAATAATCGCTCTAGATTGGTCTTGGGATACCAACAAATCAGTGTCAAAAGTCCTAAACTAAATAGCCTCTTCCGTGAACTAAAAGTAGTGCCAATCAAGCGTTACGTGCATGTATCATCAATATCTTTGAGAACGTTTTTAGACCTCGCAGTGGACGATTTCATTCAACGTAAAAAGCTTACCCATGCTATGGCCACGAAGCTGGGTAAAGATTATACTCATACCATATTGCAGCAACGCTTAAAGTTTCTTTCTAATGACCACATCTCGTGTACTCAAGCCAATAAGGTTATTAGCAAGCTCTTACAACCTAGCAATGAACATAGCCTTGACACTTTAAACAGCTTTGTTCATGGGCATGAGACACACAAAATTGATCATAGATTTTTGAACGGATTTTGGGATATGCTTGCGCCTTTATTGAAGGTCCTAGTCGATTTGAAGGATAGGTAATGTTTTACTCTCCATTGAGATACCCTGGTGGTAAGTCAAAGCTAACGGCATATGTCGTAGAAACGCTAAAGCTCAACAACCTCGAAGGTGGCACCTATGTGGAACCATTCGCTGGGGGTTGCGCCATCGCGTGGTATCTCCTACTGGAAGGACATGTTCGTAAAGTTTGGATTAATGATCTTGACCCTGCTATCCATGCATTTTGGTACTGCGTACTAAACAAAACAGACGCTTTATGCCAACTAATTCAAGACACACCTGTAACCATCGAAGAGTGGCACAAACAAAAGTCAATCTATGAGAGTAAGAACGACGACCTGCTAAAGTTGGGCTTTGCTACATTTTTCCTAAACAGAACAAATCGCTCGGGCATAATCAAAGCTGGTGTGATTGGTGGATTGGAGCAAACGGGAAATTATTTGTTAGATTGTAGATATCAAAAAGATACTCTAATTGAAAAGATTGTAGCCATTGCAGCGCGTAAAGCAGATATTGTTCTAACAAATTTAGATGCAGCTGCGTTCATAGATGAGTATGTATCTCAAATCGATGACCGCTGTTTAGTGAATATTGATCCGCCATACTATGTAAAAGGCAAAGGTCTCTATCAAAACTTTTTTGAGCATGATGACCATTACAGGCTATTCCGTAGTGTTAGAGATATATCCCACCCATGGATTGTGACGTATGATGATACTCCTGAAATCTGCGGGATCTATGCTGAATTTGAGCCTCAATCATTTGATTTAACATATACAGCTCAAACCAAACGAAAAGGTTCAGAAGTAATAATCCACGGGCCTATGACACAGAAAGTCTTTTTAAAACCCGATACCAGTTTCGCACAACTTCGCAAGTTGCAAAATCTAGGTTATCCCGCCAAATGAAAAAGCCCTCTACAGAGGGCTTTTTCATTTCATATTTTCATATAACAAGCCAAACTGTTCTATAAACAACTCAGCTTCATCTTTTAATATTTCCAAAAGGTAATTATAAGCACTTCGACCTTGCGGTCCCCAAGCTCCTGAGCCAACTTGTTCTTTGTACCATTCCTTAGCAACCTCTCGAGGTTTTTTACCATTTCGACCATTCTTAATATCGGTGTATCTGTAGGTACTAAAACACACTTGCTTATTGTAATCTGGATTTTTTTCGCTCCAGAAAGGGGAATAGTCCGAAAGTTCTTTTAAGAAATCTGCCAGTAAACCTTCTGGGCTAAGCTTTCCAGGCAAACAGATATAATTCTTAAGTTTACGTAGCTTAGCATTTCCTCTTACATCACCATCTAGCACGACAATCGAATTTGGATACGAAAAAGACGGCACCCTTTTCTCACCTAATTGGATTAGATTACCACACCCCAAAGCAACATCTGGAAAATTCAGTCCTGTAAACTTACGCTTTAGTATGGCTTTTACAAAGTGGGTACACTCCTCGTCTTCAGTAAAAACCGTGACAGTAGCTTGAGACTTTTTAGTGCTCCTCATGGAGGCCTTCAAATTATATAATACACTAGAATAATCTGGAGACTCTTCTACCTCAATTTTTGAATCTTTTTTCTTTAGATATGCACAACTAAATTGATCATGTCTCCCGCGTTTAGACTTAAGATCATACAATTTCTCAATCATTGGTAGAGAGTGAGTTGTCGCTATTATCTGAATATTGGTTGCCTTACAAAACCCGCTTATTAACTCTAAGAGTTTCACCTGCGAGCCAGGGTAAAGGGTCGCATCAATCTCATCTATCGCAAGAATTCCTCCCCTATAGTCATTAGGATATTCTACCTTCAATCTCATGAATGAAATTATTGCTAAAAGAATTTTACCCACATTATCTTGACCAGCGGAATTTGATTCCCAGTCATAGTGAGCAGTACTAACGCCAAGTGTAGTTTTCATGCTACCAGATAAATAATCTACGGATTTCAACTCATCATCAGCTAATAGAATACGATTGTAATTATCTTCAAACCAATCTTTTTCATGATCAGTTAATGTAATCTTTCCCTCTTTTTGCGCGTCAGATTCGCCAAGTGGAATTACTCTCTTTAAACTAAGATAAATCACTGGTAATTGAACATAACCACTACCCTTTTTTCGAGTGCCCTTTTGCCAAAATCGAATCCCCCCTATTGGGTTTCGTGGAATGCTCTCTACAGTAAACTTACCGGCATCATCTATATCTTGGTGTAGATCTTTGTTATGAAAAAAGAGGGTCCACTCATGTAATCCAGCCTTGTCTTTTGCTGAAGAAAGTCGAAACTTTTCAGCAAACAGTGAACGATAGCTATCTCCAGAAAGAGGCTTCTCTTTTCGAAATGGATGACCTACAGGAATAGAAAAAGTCTGAGATAACAATCCTAACAGCGTTGTTTTCTGTGTCCCATTTTGTCCCGCAATAAGAGTTAGATGAGCTCCTAAGTTCACACTAACTCCGCTGAATCCACGGAACTTTTCAACATATATACTTTTAATAATCATTTTCAAGCCAACATATAGCAAAAAGCCCTCCACAATCGTGGAAGGCTAAATATCAAAAAATCTTCTTAAACACTGGAGCTACCGCTTTACCGATAATCTTAAAATTGCGCCCGTTCTTGTGGTTGATCTCGAATGGTTCGTAGGTCGAGTTGTCTGAAATCACCTGGTAAATCCCTTTCGGAATGTTCCATTTCAAACGTTTGACATACACCGCATCGTCAATACGAATCACGTATACCCCATCCGTTACCGGGTGTTGTAGTTCTCTGGTATCGACCAGCAGCCTGTCTTTATGGCTGAGGGTTGGTTCCATTGAATTACCATCAACGTAGATGATTGCCGCGCTACTTTGGGCAAGACCAAACTCCGCCAGTAAGCTATTCGGTATGATAAGTGTCTCGATTTGATATTCACTGAAAACCAGTGATCCCGCCCCTGCTGCTGCATGAACGTCAAACACGGGTAACTCGCACCAATTCTTCACTTCTGTCATTGGCACGATCTTCGAAACATTGCTTGGTTCTGGCGCCACATCTTCGGTTGGTGCTTCCAGTGCCATCAGCGCTTTTGCCTCTTCAGGGTCCGTGACGTACTTCTCAATTAGCTGTTTTTTAACTTCAACAGGAAAATTGGAAATATGGTACTCAAACGCCCGACTCGCGCCTGGCGCTCGTCGTCTTAACCAGTTGTTTCTTTTGGCTTTTTGAGAGACACCGACAACACCGTTCGCCATCCCATTTAAACCAGCTAGTTCAGCTACTAAATACCACTCACGCATATTTCACACACAAAACAGTTGATATGCATATTTCAAAGTCATAATATGCATACGAAATACAAATACACACAGCAATGTCGAGCAAACAATCTATGTGTGTATTTATGTACAAATATGTATGGAAGATACCATGACCCCGCTAATTACGCTAGATATGCCGTACCTACCAATCGAAGAGTATGCGCGACGTCAACATATTGATTTGGTTGAGTCGGAGCAGCTGATTGAGGCCGGCAAGCTACCCATGAAGGCCGCGACTCGCTGCGAGAAGAAGCGCTTCGTCAATATGGTCGCCCTTTCACGCATGCGTTTGTGTAAAGAGTTCAAAAACCAACCTGACCTATTGGAGAAGCTAAATATGCACGTTTCAATTCAACCCGATTCCCCGATACTCCCAACCTGTGAACTGGCCCGCCGTTGGGGTGTGTCTGAAAACTCGATTCGCAACATGATTCGCGAAGGAAAACTGCCTGTGATTGAGCGCGATGGCGCCAAGGGTAAGCACTACGTCAACATGGGCGCGCTGTGGCAACACGCCATCGAAGACTCTGGAAAACCAGAAAACGACTTCTTTTATCATTCGTTTTAAGTAAGCAGTAAATGCGACTGTGAGCCCATTTCACTTGCGACAAGTTGAGTATCAAACATGGACGCTAAACCATCAATGTGCGAGTTCTTGAACGACGCACAACAATCGTTTGACCAAGCGTGTGTTGCGTTCTCTCAGAACAACAATATGTCTGAGATAGCGAACGAAATTGGACTACCGGCGAACGTGCTACGCAACATGCTCAATCCTGAGCAACCAAGGTTACTTACACCGCCGATTCTCGCAGCGATAACGAAATCAAGCCAAGACTACACCATTGTGAATACGCTTAATCGCTATCTTGAGATGGTGACTGCGCCAATCTCTGTTAATGCAAGTGATTCAACAAAACAAACCTTCTTAAAACGTGTGCTTGAGAACTCTCTCACAGCAGGTGACTTATCACGCATGGCTTTAGACCATGGTGATAAAACACGCCTGTCCAACTCCGCACGAAACCGAATTATCGATAAAGCACAAGCTGGAATCAGCAACCTAGTGCTTTTGATATCTGACCTAGAAAACCGTACTAGTGGTATGAGCCCCTTCCTAAGCATGGGTGTGGACTTTATTGCCAACGGTGCGCCTGTTCCTGGTCTTGCTTAATAGGACTCTCTCATGAAAAACCAAACTATCCGGATCCATCTATCCAATATTGATGAAGCACTTCATTTGCAAAACCTAGCCACACGCAATGTGGAGAAATACAAAAAGAATCACATCGAAGGGCAAGAGCACTTACAAAGCGCTTTGGTTCGTATGTGGCGTGATGTTCACAACCAAGCCGGTCAGGCAGTCAATGAATACCTCATCCTCCAGGAGCAGCAGTAATGCAATATGTTGCGATACGTTTATTTGGCGATGGCGCGATGAAGCGCCACAAATTCACACTTGAACCCGAAACAACCTCCTTAGGTGAGTTTGACTCTATGGCTGAAGCCATTGAGCAAGCTTGTGAACAACTGAGTTGTAATCATGTCCGTCATGGAATTCTCAGTGAAGGTGAAGGCCTTGGCGGCTTCATGGTTGTCGATACTCAGGAGCTAACGTCAATATGAAAACAACCTTGCTGTATGACTCAGAAGTTGGAGTCAGTGCCGAAGAGTTCTGCGCTATCGCACGAGACCTCAATAGCGTCATTCATCACCCACCCTGCACATTTATAAAAACTGACAAGGGGGGACAGTTTTTGGGTTGGTCTTTATCCGTGGCCAGTCACATACATGGCGAAGTGGTCTATCTGGTTGCGAAAGGTCGCGCTCTCCAGCTCTTCCCCTCACTGAATGAAGTTGTGACGTTCCTGAGCAATGAAGGTGTTCATACCTTCAACGTTAGCTCGGCTATTTAAGGTGATGGTATGACTAAAGATATTGAGTATCAGAAAGCAGTATCTATCTATCGCGAGGATGGCCAATATGCCATTACAGCATCCTCACCTTGCCATAAGCCTGGGAATGCGATGGCAGGAATGAAGTCGCCAGATCCCAATAAAATCAAACGCTCTCTCTACTTGTTGGACAAATTGCGTGAAAAACACGGCCTAGCAAAACGTACCGAACCCGAAGCGAAGCCCGAACAGCCTCTACCAAAAAGTTGGCGAGACAAGATAGCCATCAAGGCGAACCAACTCCCCAAGCGCAAAGTAAGCAGAAGCATCAGTGAAAGCACAGAACATTAATCTTAACAATCCATTAAATCGGCTCCCGAGCAATATTCACCGGGAGCTGATGACTTACTTGGATAACCAAAAAAACTACAGCCAGGTTTCCCATTTCGATTTTGATCAAAAATCATGGGTTTACAAAAGCGAACAACCCCCCAGAGAAAAAGTGTTTGAATTTGCCTCGATTACTGCCAACAAATTGAAACTGCCTTTCGACATTCGCAGTTACATCGATAAAGCTGCAGCGAGTCGGTTAAGAAAGTATGGGTTTAAACGCGCTCTAGAGTTTATTGAAAAACGTAGCAGTGCTGTTGCCTCTGCCTTTGCAGTTATGCCTGAAACATGGTGGAAAGTAGACAATGAAATCAAGCGAGCTAAGTTAGCCGTTGAGATGGCAGGCCGCTGCGGTAATCGCGTTCGCCTTGCAGCAGACAAAGGTCTGTCACCGATCGAGACTCTTGAGTTTATTAATGAGTTCACTGGTGCATCTTTGTGGCTACCTCAGTTCACTTATGTAGAAGATGATACACAGGCATTTTCTGCGATCGTACGTTTGATGGATGAAGGGTTTTGGCGAAGGGCGATCGGACGAATCGTTGTGGCTGTTTTTGAAAATGCTCGCCGCGCTGCAGGCATGGTTTCACCGCACAGTTCACCTTACGCTTCTATCTCTGCCTGCGAGTGGCTAACCATACGTCAAGACCGCCAGCGAGAGTGGATAGAATTGATGGCCATAGAGTCAGACAATGGTGACATCATTGACTTGCAAACGGTGATCGACTCTTCTCAAAGCAACCCAGCCAACCGACGTCACGAACTTATGACCCGTATTGCCGGCTGTCAGGAATATGCAGAGAGTAACGATCATGTCGCTATTTTTATTACGATGACCTCCCCTAGCCGCTTTCACCGATTAAGACAGCATGGCAAATACTGGGTTGAAAACCAACATTTTGACGGCAGTACCCCGAAAGATGCACATGCCTGGTTAAGCAAAGGATGGGAGCTCTTTAGAGCCTGGGCCGATTACCGTGAATTGACTTACTACGGTATGCGAGTCGTAGAGCCTCATCAGGATGGCACTCCCCACTGGCACGGAGTGTTCTTCATGCCGCTCGAACAAATCAAAACTTTCATCTCTGGCCTGCAACTCTACCAGTTCAGAGAAAGCAAAGATCTGTATTTTGAAGATGGAACGCCAAAAACTAAAGCGATGAAAGCACGTTTCGATGCCAAATTCATTGATAAGTCAGACGGCGGTGCTGTGGCCTACTTGGCAAAATACATTTCTAAAAATGTCGATGGTCACGCGTTGGAAGGTTTAACCGATACAGATAACCGGCGAGCCAAACTGCAGGACACCGTAAAGAACGTGACCGCCTGGTCGCGTACCTTTTGCTTTCGACAGTTTCAATTCCAACGCACACCACCAGTAACCATTTGGCGTGAGTTACGCCGAATCGATGAAGAACAAGAATTCTGCCTATTTGAAAAAGCACGACGCGCTGCTGATAACGGTTTTTTCTCAGCCTATATGGATTACATGGGTGGCCATCGTCTGAGTGCCTCTATGCGGCCCATCAAGCTACTGAAAAAGGAGCGGGAGAATAAATACGGTGAGATTGTCACTTCAACAGACGGCGTTGAAGGTTCCGGCTTAACGGTATTAACCCGTGAGACAGAATGGAAGTTGATCAAAAAAGCCTCCGACTTATCGGAGGCTTCTGAAGGGAGCGGGAGCGACCGACCTTGGTCCAGTGGCAATAACTGTAGAATTCCACTCAAAAGCCAAAAAATCATCGATCACTTTTTCTTAGAAATGGAACTGAACCGTTCAGATCCCAACTGGGAAGCGTTTGTTAATGACGAGGCTCCACCTCCCCCACTCATTTCCAATTTAGATCTACGCTCAACTTAGGTTGAGTGATGAATCCGTCTACTTATACAAGGAGATTGTTGATGTCATATATGCCTTGCCCAACATGTGGGTGTAAGTCACGTGTTGTTACATCACAAGCCATGAGTGATAACACTCGAAAACGGTACAGACAGTGTCTCAATTATAATTGCGCCGAGAGGTTTCACACATTAGAAACAGTATCAGGAATCGTTACCACCGTTGGAGTTCCCCCCGATCCAAAACTTCAACCCGAGTTATGCAAGGGCGATTTCAACCAGATTGACATATTTTCAGTGGAACAATTAAGTGAATAAGCAGGATACTTGAGCTTTAGAAAACACCCCGAACATTAGTTCAAGGCATAAAGATTGCTTACATGATGTGTACAATTCAACTGCGTAAACTTCGAATTAACAATGCTGTTAGTGACTACTGGCCAAAATTATCCAGCTTTACAACACATACGCTATTACCTTGAGATTGAGGGCCACTCAACACTGTCATAAGTAAGTTTTCATCATTGTTTTGCCAAGTACAAATTGGAGCGAGATACAATGTACCACCTTTATCTACATCTTGAGGTGGTTCGAAGACAACGTGTCCACCCAATGCATTTTGTCCATTCGGGCAACGATCTCCTGTTACACTTATCTGAGGTCTATAATTTTCATTATTAGCACACGCAGCACTCCACACTGCAATCCAGCTCTTTCCATTAATTTTGGGATCCCATGATGTTCCAATAGCATTCATAAAATTCATTCCTGCAGGCCAAGTTACCGTTCCTCCATAGGTAGACTTGACGCCCACTGCCATTTCTTCCAGCTTCTGATCTGACTTGTTAGACACATTTGAGCTACTACAACCTACAAGTACTACTAAAAGACACCCAAGTGTTAATTTGAGCTTTCCTTTCATATTCATTTTAAATTTCTCCACGTTGAGAAGTTAAGTTGCTTTTAAAATACAACACTTTGTCCAACTGGATATCAGCTTCAAGAATTGCTATTTGAGGTTCGTAAAAACCCAACCAGTATGCACCTAAACTCTTATAAATCTGAGTATAGGAGAGGACTTAAATTTGTCCTGCTTGCCATTAAAGAAGTGACAGAAGAAGGCGCACAAAAACGATCTTCAATGATCTCTAAATCATCAATCTAAAACAGCCCCCGATGCCCTTTCCACGGGGGCTGTGCTTCAATATCCCTACCGAAATGAAATGCGCCTTTGATTGCGCAAAATTACCGTGTTGAATTTTAGTGCGGAGGGAGGGGTGAGTCCGAACGGCGCTCCCGCGCCTGTCTCCGTACCAAATTTCTGCACGCTGACCAAAACACCGTTTAATGAGTCATCATGAGGTTATTGCAGGATGTGGGAACGACAATATGAGCACGGGCGATGGAATGGGCATACGCTCAATATCCTCTCTACGGCCATTGATGGTGGTCAGCGCCTGCACATCAGCGACATTCCTTACGCCGACCTGCCACACATCAAAGTGATGGGCAGTAAAGCCCGCAGCCTGAATGTGGAGGCCGTCTTTGTTGGCCCGGCTTCTCTGGCAGAGGCAAATGCCTTAATCGAGAGCCTGGAGACTTCACCGGAAGGGGAACTGGAGCACCCGTGGCTGGGCGAGCTGCCGCTCGTCTTCGACACCTTCTCACAAAGCATCAGCACCAAACGTGGCCTGGTCACACTGAGTTTGTCGTTTGTCCGCTCTGGCATCACGCCGACAATCACCACACCCGCGTTAGTTCACGCCAAAGAGCAAGCCACGATTGTCGAGAATCTGTCAGGGCAGGCTTTCAGCCAGGATGTCAAAAACATGGATGTATCTCTGATCAATCAGACTCAGCAACGCTTTAGTGAGGCAATCCATGTCCTGGTCGACATCACCAACCGGCTCAACCTGGCCGATGACACGCTGCAGACCATCAACCATGCCATCAATGAAGCGTTTTCTATGGTGAGCAGTTTGAGTCACGCTCCGGATAAGTTTGCCGCGCGCTTCACTGCGGCGGTGGATGCGGTTGCCCGAGGCGTTCAGTCTGAACCAACTTCTGCCAGTGAAGCCGTGGACAACGCACGTACCGCGCAGGCGTTGCTGCTCAAGCAAGTCAAGCCGGACACCACCACTGCTTACTACAACGTGCAGATGGTCACTGGTGCTATCAAAGTCAGTAAAGATCTCAACACATTGGAAAAAGACGCGGCCTTTGATGTGACTGACAGCAACAAACAACCGGCCATCATTCAGAGTGACCTGGCGGCATTAGTCTCCGGTGTGGACGATCGCATTGAGGAAGTCACTCAGGTGTCGACGAAAGAAAGTCTGGCGCTGTTTGATGCGTTGGTGGTGTTAAAGGCCCACGTGCAAAAGCAACACGACAAAGTATCAAAAGGCCGCCGGCCTCACCGCCTGGTGGCGACCCCCAAATATCGCCCTGCACTGGCGCTGGCTCACGACGAGTACACCCGTGAAAACATCATCACCGCCATCAATGCGCTGCAACACCCGCTCTTTCTGCGTGGCGATATTGCTGTGAGGGACGTTTGATGCAAAAGCTGGAACTGTTTGTGAATGGAACGCCGTATCCGTTTTATCAGGCCGACCTGAGCTACTCCGTGGAGCAGCTGGCGCACACCTTCAGCTGCAAGATCCCACCGATGAACATACGCAGTGCTCTGCCGGTCGAGTTCCGACTGAATGACACGCTCATTCTTTCTGGTCAGATTGATCAGGTGGACAGCGCGACCGCGACCCGTTCGCACGACATCACCATCACCGGACGTTCTAAAAGTGCCAACATGATTGATTCGCGCATCACCATGGACGCTCTGTATGAGCAGAATGTGGAGAAACTGCTGCGCTCGCTGGCCAGGCCTTTTGGTCTCAATGTGATCAGTCGGGTTACCTCCATGCCGCTCATCCCGGAATTCCAGATTAACGCGGAATCACCGGTCGAGAACGTCGCGCAAATCATTCGCGAGCAGGGACTGATGCTCATTGAGCGAAACGGCACGTTGACCATTGAAAACACCGCGCACGCCACACTGCAGGGGATTGGCTTATCGGTGGGTGAAAACGTGGAAAGTCTGGATATCTCTCGTACTTTCAACAAACGGTTTCATCATGTCGAAGTTCAGGGCGCCTGGGACGACGCCAATGCGGTGATCACACAACCGGCCATCAACCCGGCACGCACCATGGTGATCATTTGCGACCAGCTACAAAGCGCCGAAGCCTGTCTGTCACGGGCAACGTACGAGCGGGACTTATCGATAGCCCGGAGTCTCAACGTGTCAACCACCATCGCCGATGTTTTTCAGGTGCTGGCCATTGACGGTCTGAACCGGGTTATTCAGGTGAAAGACGCAGATCAACACTTTAATGAAATGCTGGTCATTAAAGCGTTGAGCCTGTCGGTGTCCGAAAGCTCAGCCAGTACCCATATTGAGCTTTGCCGGCCATTCAGGGAGCAAAGCCATGCCTGATGGGATCATGCAAAGACTGATGGCCCGGATAAAGAATGCCATCGGTACGGGCATCGTGACCGGCGCGACCACCGGGATGCTGCAGATTAAAACTGCCACGGGCCGAACCAATGACCGGATTAAACGGATACACAACTATGGCTTTATGAGCCGCCCGCTGGTCGGCGCCAAAACGTACAACCTGTTTATCGGGGGCGTCACAGCGCGGGGCTTTACGGTCAATGTGGAAGACGAGCGCTATCAGATAGCACTGCAGCCCGGTGAAGTCGCCATGCTGGACGACAAAGGCAACCTGGTTCATTTCACTCAGAGCGGCATCAAGATTGAATCCATGGCCCGGCTGGAAGTGGTGTCAGCCAGTGAAACCCACATCACCGCAACACAAGTGACGGTGAACGCGGAAGCGTCGACCTTTTCAGGCAATGTCGATATTGGTGGCGATCTGGCGGTCGCCGGCCGCGTGGGTGGTCAGTCCGGTACGTTCGGCGGCGTCAATGTTGAGAAGCACGATCACGATTATGACGATAACGGTGCCACCAAAAGAACCAAAAAGCCCAACGCAGTATGAACCATTTCAAACTCAGTGCGTTAACCGCACCCATCAGCTCGAAAACCGGCATGACTCATGCGGTACTGCAGAGCATCTATAACCATGCGGAGTCGACGCAAAACGATCGGGCACGTATTGGTTTGAATGAGCGTGGTGGTGTCTGGTACCAGGAATGGGTCACGTTGAGCGGCTCACGGGACTGGACACTCAAACGTGAAAAGCTGACGGCGCAAACCGTCAGTCTGGCCAGGCGTTTCTATGAAGAAGCATTGCAATGGCTGGTCGATGACGGTTACGCCAACACCATTGAAGTGAGCGTCTGGATAAACGCCCCCACCCAGATGGGCCGCCACGTCATCATCACCTTGACCGACGGAGAAAAATTTAAGGTTTCCCTATGAGCACACAACGAAGTTTGCAAGCACTGGTTGACCGGGCGCACGCGACACTGATTGCAAAGACCGGACAAAACAACCCGGCCATCAAAGCGCTTGCCTGTGCGATTGCGGGCATGAGTTACGGCCAATACGGCTACCAGGATATGCTCTTTCGCGAGCTGCACCCGGAAACCTGCACCGAAGCCTGGTTGTATCTGCATGCCAACCGGCACAGCACGCCAAGATTGCTCCCCACCTTTGCGAGAGGCACCGTGATGTTTGAGCAGCTCGGTGGTGTAGTGGTGATCCCGAAAGGCACGATGCTCACCAGTCTGGCCGGCCATGAATATGAAACCACCCAAGAGCAATACAGTGATGAGCCTGTCAATGTGGTGGCGTTGGTGTCCGGTGTCGACAGCAACCTGCCGGCCGGCAGTACATTAAAGCTCACCGAAGGGTTAAGCGGGATAAACCCCAATACGATACACAGTCAGGGCGTGGAAGGTGGCGCGGACATTGAAGCGCTCGAGCACTGGCGACGCCGGGTGGTGGTCGCTTTTGAGAAAGACATGCTGATTGGCCGGGCGCCCGATTACCAGATATGGGCCATTTCTTCGCACTCAGACGTCGATTATGCCTGGACTCAGGATAACTCCCCTGAGCGGGGCATGGTGGAAGTGTTTATCGGTACCCGGCAAAACGATCCCGCAGTAAGCCAGGAAGTGCTCAGCCTGGTGCAAACGAATTTTGAGAACAACCGGCTGGCCGGCTGTCATCCGGTGGCGAAGTTACCGGTACAGGTACCTCTGAATATTGAGATCCAGGGTATTGAGGACACGCATATCCGCGCGGATGTGGTGACGGCCCTCCAGGGACTCATCAAAAACAAAATGGGAAAAGTGACCAAAGTGGATCAGGACACCCGGCTACCCGAGTCAATCACACCCACGGAAATCGTCCTGACCATTTCCGAGATCACCAACAACTTTATTGTTCGCCACCCGATTGATGAAGTGGTCATTACAAAAAATCAAATCCATGTATTAGGAGCCGTCACATGGACACCACCGAATTAGTCCCCAAGTACAGCTCAGGGGATTTTACACAGGCGTTTCGCGCATTATTACCCAAAGGCGAATACTGGCAGGACACAGAGAGCCCGGAGCTTCAAAACACCATTGAAGCGATGGCCATCGACTTTAAAGCGACGCATGACGACATCGAATTGTCATTACTGACGAAGTTTGACGAGGCGTTGTTTGGCTGGAAGCTGTCTGATTATCAAAACTTGCTCGACAGAACAACGGGGGAAGGCGGCGGCCGGGTTTTTGACGACATTAAGACGCCGAACCTGATTTATGCCTCTGTTGATGACAACCATCGGGCGGTGTGTGTCAAAGCGTGGAAAGTCTTTGAAGAGCAGCGTTTACCCCACACGGAAATCACATGGACGTATCAATCAAAGGTTGATTATTGTCACCAAATCGCGAGTTGCCGACACATTAGAAATCGACATAAATATGAGGTCACACAATGAGCTTACTGATCACTGATGCCGGTATCGCCGCCTCTGTGCGAGCGGGCGATCTTGGAATCTGCTATAAGATTGCCGAAATCAGTATCGGCACCGAAGGCTATACGCCTGTGGCCAGCCAGACGGCACTGCGCAATGAAGTGCTGCGAAAGGCCATCACCCGTGGCGACGTCGTGGGACCGGGTCAGCTCCATTTTGAGACGATGTGGGATGGTAAGGAAGAGTTTGAAGGCAAGGAGTTAGGGTACTGGCTCGATGACGGCACCCTGTTTGCCGTGGACAGCCGCGACGGTGAGGTGATTACGTATAAGCGAAAAGACACCGTGGTCACCGAAGCGTGCGAGCTCAATCTGGCGGCGTCAACCATTGAACACATCAGTGTCGGGATGACAGGAACGCCTACCGCCACTGAGGAGCGTGAAGGGATCGCCCGGATTGCGACCACCTCACAAGTCGAGCAAGGTGTGGATGATTCTGCGTTTCTGACCGTGAAAAAACTGGTCTACGCCCTTGGGGTGCCTCACGTCATTGACAAACTCGTGACGCATCTCTGGTTAAAACTCGCGGCAAAAATCTTTCCGGTCGGGGCGGCGATCCCCTGGTTTACGGATGTGGCGCCAGATGGCTTTGCCATAATGAAAAATCAGGCGTTTGACAAAGTGGCGAACCCAGAATTGGCGAAAGTGTTTCCAAGCGGCATTATTCCGGACATGCGCGGCTGCGGTGTTATCGGGAAGCAGGAAGGGGAAACGGTGGGTGTGTATGAAGAAGGCCAGGTGAAAAAGCATGGTCACCCGGGCTCCAGTGTGACTTCCACCAATCTGGGGACAAAGAATTCAAACACCACGGGCAATCACGCGCATCCATATACGGTGAATGGCATGTCTGGCGCGCTCTATGGCGGGAGTCATAATGCTGGTTTTAGCAATCCATCAGGCAGTTACACCAACACAACGGCATACTCAGGCAACCACTATCACTCGACCGCCATTGGGTCTCATGCCCACAGCGTCGTCATTGCCTTGTATGGCGCACTCAAAAACACGATTGATCACCGCAAAGTTAACTGGATAGTGAGGCTGGCATAATGACGTCATTTTTTCATCGCTCTCAATTTGTGAACGTATCACGCATTACACAAGACGGATGGTGGCTGGAAAATACCACAGAGCACGTGGTCAAAGGAACGGCGCTGAGCACGGATTTTACCCGGAATATCTACACACCCTCCCGTGAAGGGATGATTGCCCGATATGATCGTGACCACGATACCTGGTCTGAAGAGCACGAAGACCGAACCTGGCAACGTTACTTTGATGAAACGGGGAATCCGTTCATTATCGGAGAGCCAGATGGTGAGTACCCGGCGTGGGCCATTACAGAGCATCCGCCAGAATATGACCCCCATACTCAAACGGTCCTTTATCGCGATGGCGCATGGAAAGTGTATGACATCCTTATCGGCACACCCTACTTCAATGAGCAGGGTGTGCAATTGTTGGTGTCAGACTACCACTTTGAGCTTCCTGAAAAACACAGCTTTGACGCGCCGCCAACGCCCAGAGACGGATATGGGGTGAAGCTCGTTGATGGTACCTGGATTGAGCTGATTGACCACACGGGCAAAATCGCGTACTCAAAGGACAGAGATAGCGGCAACGATTACGAAGTGGGCACGCCAGGACCGTTGCCAAATACTCACACGCTTAAAGTGCCGCAGACATTCGACACCTGGATGAATGACATCGATGGGTGGCAGTACGATATCAAGCGCCATGCACCGATTAAAACCGAGGAAGAGATCGCGTGGCGGGACGCTGAACTGGTGAAAGTACTGAACCGAATAGACCAGTACGAGAAAGACCAGCGTTACCCAACGACGCTGAGGACATCGCCGATCCAAACCCAAGCGCAATTCACCCTGCTATTGCGCGACCGCAAGGCACTCAGTGATTACCCGGAGTCCGATGGCTTTCCGTTCTCTGAGCGGCCGCCGCTTTCCGGACTCGCTCACTGACCGACAAACCCAGCCTCTGTGCCGGGTTTTCTTTTTATCCGGCTCTATATCGCTTTCGTAGAAACGCATTGAGTACGCTTTCAAACCCATCCCGATAGACTGGTTCTGTGGGGGCATCAAACACGAACGATAAGAGAACATCGAATGAATGATATGGGAGTTAAAGCACTGGTTGTGTCGCTATTGGATGCCGCCGGACTTAAAAAAATCGCTACCTCCGTCAGTGCCACTCTGCTCAGTTTTGGGGTGAATGACATGGCGCAGCTGATTGCGGTCTCGGTCGGTATCGTATCCGGCATTATGGCCATCAAGCACTATGCGGTCGCGATTCAGCTCAACCGCGCCAAACTGGCCAAACTGAACCAGCACAAGGATGTGTCCTGATGAGCATCAAGACCCGGGCGACTCAGGCTGCAGTGTGCTCGGTCGCCTCCGTGGTGGCCATTGTCTTCAATATGGATCCCGGGCTCAGCGTCAGTGAAAACGGGTTGCGTCATATTGCCAATGAGGAAGGATGTCGTCTCAAAGCGTATCAGTGCAGTGCCAATGTCTGGACGGCCGGACTCGGGCATACCCAAAACATCACACCCCATACCCGGCTTACTCTCCATCAAGCCGCAGACTACTTCGTGAAGGATGTGTCTGAAGCCGAACGCGTGGTGAAAAGCCACATCACGCAGCGTCCGAATCAGGGAGAGTACGACATGATGGTGAGCTTCGTCTTCCATCTGGGCGCTGGCAACTTTGTACGCTCGACATTGCTCAGAAAATTCAACCAGGGCGATCGCCCGGGTGCGTGTAACGAGTATCCAAGGTGGGTGTACGTCAACAAGAAAGACTGCCGGCTGGAAGAAAATCGTTGCGCCGGTATTCCAAAGCGCCGCGCGAAAGAGCGCGATGTGTGTCTGAATGGCTGGTCGTAGGAGCGCTTATACATGTTAACGCCTTATCTCCGCTTTCTGAAAGTCGTCGGCGTGCTCAGTGCATTTGGGCTGGTTGCCTGGTTGTCCTATGACTACGGCGTCAAAAGTACGCAAGTGTCTGCTCAAAAAATGCAGGATGCGCTCTATGACAAAATGGAAAAGAAACAAGATGAAGCCTATGTCCTGGCCGTCAAACTCGCCATGCAAAAGCCGGCCGTGGCCATCCAATACCGAACCATTGAAAAAGAGGTGATCAAGTATGCTCAGAAAAATAATGATAAGCAGTGTGTGGTTAATGATGCTGACTGGCTGCGCCTCCGGGCCGACGCAGTGCGAGCGCATAATCGAGCGATCGGTCTTCAGCACCCCGCCCCCATTTCTGATGGTGCCGCCCAAACCGCTGGACGTGCAACCGGATATGAACGAGATGCCGAGATCCTTGCCGAGGACGTAAACAACTTAAAAAGCTGCGCAGAGAATGCAAAACAATTATTGCAGCTTCAAATGTGGATAAAATCTCAAATGTGATTATTTTTAGAAAGATGAAACTAACTGCTCACTTGTAATTTCTGATTCACACTTCCCTCTAACCAACATCGCCCAAGGCCACTTTTGTTCACACAATATATCTACATCTCCTGCAATATACTTTATGACAAATCCTCTTCGCCAATTATTAGATAGGTTTTCATCGGAACCATGCAAGATATTAGGATGATGAAGAGAGATGTCACCCGCAGCTAACTCAAGCGCGACCTCCTGACTTGTATCAAAAGGAAGAGTCTTAATCTTCCTTTTTAAGTATGGATCATTATCAACAGGTTCAAGCTCTAAATAATCGGCAAGATGAGTTCCTGGAACTACCTTCAGACATCCATTTTTTTTATCAGAGTTATCTAAGGCGATCCAGACTGTTACCATATTATTATGAGATAATTCGTAATAAGCACCATCTTGATGCCAAGAAACCTTCTTCCCAACTTTAGGAGGTTTAACCCAATAGTGACTGCCTATATGTACTATGTTTGGACCCAGTACATTTTCGACAACATCCAAAATTTTAGGATGAGATATTATATCCAATACTGACTTGTCATCATCGAACAGCCAGAAATTCCAGTCTTGTGGAGGAGTATCGTTGTGACGCTTCATCGTTGCCTCAAAGTGACGATGAAAATTTGATAGCTCTTCAGCATCAAATAGTTCTCTCACTATAGCAAACCCGTTTTGGTCAAAATTTTTTATATCCACATCATACTCCTTCGAGAATATACTGATTATCGACACCTTCGACTACTTCACCTCTAAGTAAATAACAACAATCCCAGTCCTTCCCATAAAGTTCTTTCCAAGTTATCTGAGTGGAAGTGCTTATATATCGAATTGCCAATGACATTCGCCACTCGTCAGAGATATTTTTATATGATGAATGCTTTAGGTTTGGGTGAATGATAACAAGATCACCCACTTCAGTATTCAAATCTATTGATGTATCTTCATTGACTAATTCTTGATCCATTACACGTTTTAATACGCAAGACTCATCATCTGACTCTTTAATCTGGCTAAGTTGATGCCGATGAGAACCAGGAACTACTCTCAACCCACCGTTACGTGAGTGAGATTCTGTCATTCCGACCCAAACAGTACACAACTCTACTGGTCGTAATGGGTAATAAGCTCCATCTTGATGCCATGGAACTTCGCGCCCTTCTCTAGGCTTTTTTACAAAAAAACGAGAGTAAAAATGAGCTATATTCTTACCTAGAAAAACTTCTACTATATCAAGAATATCCTTACGGCCAATAAACTGTCTCCATACACTACTAGATTGTAGAATATGAGAAGAAACCTCATCTTCTTTCAAATTATCATTCTGATCTAGTATAATAAAGTATTCTTTGACTAGTTTTTCTATGTCACCATTTGGAATGG
>NZ_WXWO01000096.1:0-22287 GCF_009904845.1 Vibrio sp. V38_P2S17PM301
GTTCGCCAGTCGCTTTGGCTCAGGAGGATGTAAAAGGTACGATTTATCTCACTTTTGACGACGGACCAATCAATGCGTCACTGGATGTGATTAAGGTGTTGAACGATGGCGGAGTCAAAGCCACCTTTTACTTTAACGCCTGGCATTTAGACGGCATCGGTGATGAAAATGAAGATCGCGCTCTGGAAGCGCTCAAGCTGGCCCTGGATTCCGGTCACATTGTTGCCAACCACAGCTATGATCATATGATCCATAACTGCGTGGAAGAATTTGGCCCACAGAGTGGCGCCGAATGTAATGCAACCGGTGATCACCAGATCAATTCGTATCAGGATCCACTCTATGACGCCGCCACTTTCACTCAGAATCTGACGGTAATGGAAACATACCTGCCGGGGATAAGCAGCTACCCTAACTACAAAGGACATCAACTGGCTCGTTTGCCTTACACCAACGGTTGGCGGGTCGCCAAAAACTACCAGGCTGACGGTTTATGCGCGACTTCAGATGAACTCAAGCCCTGGGAGCCGGGCTACGTGTGCGATACCGACAATCCGTCCAACAGCGTCAAGGCGTCAATTGAAGTACAGAATATTCTGGCCAACCAAGGCTATCAGACTCATGGCTGGGACGTAGACTGGGCACCGGAAAACTGGGGGATCCCTATGCCTGCCAATAGCCTAACCGAAGCGGCGGCGTTTCTCGGCTACGTTGATGCGGCATTAAACAGTTGTGCGCCGACAACCCTTGAGCCAATCAATTCCAAAACACAAAACTTCCCATGTGGCACCCCATTGCATGCAGACAAAGTGATCGTTTTAACGCATGAGTTTCTGTTCGAAGATGGTAAACGTGGCATGGGCGCAACCCAAAACCTACCGAAACTGGCGGAGTTTATCCGTCTGGCCAAACAAGCCGGTTATGTCTTTGATACGATGGATAATTACACGCCAAACTGGCAGGTCGGTGTAACCTATCACCAAGGCGATTATGTCCTGCACAACGGGACGGTTTATCAAGCGGCCACCCCTCATACCGCACAAGCAGACTGGGCTCCTTCCGCCACATCTACCTTATGGACTAATGCGGATCCTGCAACCAACTGGCGCATGAACGTGGCTTATCAACAGGGCGATATCGTCGTCTACAAAGGGCTGCGCTATCAGGTAGATGTGTCGCACGTCTCCCAGGCAAGCTGGACACCCGATCAGGAGAACAGTTTGTTCAGCGCGCTGTGATCTGATAATCGACGTTTACACTTAACCTTATCAAGGCCGCACAAAGCGGCCTTTTTGATATTTGCGCGCCAAACAAAAGTCGATCGGATCTATCAGTCCTGCCGCCACCTCGAAGGCAACGTGCCTTTACCCTAAAACGACGAAAGGCCGCTATAAAAGCGACCTTTCTATGTATGGTACCGGTGGGCGGACTTGAACCGCCACGCCCGAAGGCAACGGATTTTGAATCCGTCGTGTATACCAATTTCACCACACCGGCATCTTGAGGCTATTGCCTTTCGATGGATGGCATTATACGTAACTCCGGAGCGTGCGCAACAAGAAAAGCAAGGATTTCAACTCGTTTGCCGATAATTTCGCCATAAGTTCGAATTTCCTCACTCATTGGCCTCCTTTTCCGTCGCCGCTTATCACTTTTCCCCGCCGCATCACACAGTTACCAAACGTTTCATCTAAGCTAAACAAAGCGTTCTCAGCAGATAGCGCTTGGAGATAAAACGAATAATTGACAGGAGTACGCCAATGACGGTGTCAAAGTGGCAGTGGTTACTGAATCAGATGACGCGTAAATTGTGGTTTCGTACCTCACTGTTTGCTTTATTGGCTGTGCTGACCGCCCTGCTATCGCTAGCTCTGAATCAGGTGCTGACCCTACCCGCCGCGATGACGGTTAATATTGATCTGCTGGAAAACATTCTCAATATTCTGGCGACCAGTATGTTGGCTGTGACCACTTTCTCGCTCAATATTATGGTCTCCGCGTACAGCGCTGCCAGCGCGGGGGTCACCCCCAGAGCGACGCGTTTACTGATGGAAGACAGCACCACACAAAATGCGCTGGCGACATTTCTCGGTTCGTTTCTGTTCAGTCTGGTTGGCATTATCGCACTGGGCATTGGCGCCTACCATCAACAAGGACGAATCTATCTGTTTGTCGTCACTATGGCGGTCATCGTGATGATCATCCTGACTTTACTACGCTGGATACAGCACCTTTCGGTGTTGGGCCGGGTCAACGAAACCACCGCTAAAGTGGAGCAGGCCCTGCGTGACGCGATCCAAAAACGCGGGGCAGCACCTTGGTTGGGCGGTCACCCCTGGAGCCACCCTGAGCACAAGCCGCGAAACAGTCACCCTTTGTGCAGCGAGGCGATCGGCTACCTTCAGCACGTCGATATGCGTCACCTCAACGACCTCGCCGAGCATCATGACTGCACGATTTATCTGGCCAGACAACCTGGCAGCTTTGTGTACCTCGGACAACCGCTGGCCTGGATTTGTGGTTCAGCGCCCGACAGCGAAGACATGCTTTCTGCCTTCAGCGTGCGCAGCGAACGCTCCTATGATCAGGATCCACGTTTCGGTTTGGTGGTACTGGCGGAGATTGCATCCCGGGCGCTGTCACCGGCGGTTAATGACAGCGGTACTGCGATTGATGTAATGGGCCGAGCGGTGCGTGCGCTGGCACTGTGGGGGGAGTTGCAAGATCAGCCGCCGCAAACGATCCGGTTCCCACGTCTCTATGTACCCGCGCTCAGTAACCAGGATCTGTTTGATGATATTTTTCTGCCCATTGCTCATGATGGTTGTGAACAACTCCCCATTCAGATTCGTTTGCAGAAATCGTTGCTGGCGCTGGCGAGTATGCAACCAGCACGCTTCGCTCAGCCCGCGCTACGCTTGTCGGAAAAAGCCCTCGAACTGGCCTTGCCTCAACATTACACCGAAGAGGAGAAACACCTGCTTGCCGAACTGTCGCACCAGATCACAGCACAGACTCGGCGGGGGTAAATCTGTGATAGCCACGACATAAATACCGGTCACTTAACGCGGACACTTTTCTCCCTCTGATGAGCACTATATTCTGACGCCCAAATTTTCTGGTACGACACGAATTTATGACTCCTTCTCAAACCTTGCCACCTGCGGGCTTTTTCCGCCGTCTGGCGGCGCTGTTTTACGATGCGCTGATTGTGATTGCGATTGAAATGATCGCGGGCGGTATCGTGATTGCGATCCTTGAAGCCTTGTTCGCGGCGGGCCTTATCACCTATGGCAACTATGTGGATGTCAGCGATCTATTGACGAATCATCCGCTCTGGAGCCCGCTGTACAGTCTGTACCTGGTATTAACCGGGTGCTACTTCTTTATTTTCTTCTGGACTCGAGCCGGACAGACGCTCGGGATGCGAGCCTGGAAACTGCGAATCCAAAACGAAGATGGCAGCGCGATCCGCTGGACACAGGCTGTGCTGCGACTGGCGGTGGCGGGCTTCGGGTTAGCGAACATTATGGCGCTGGTTGACCCGAAAAAACGCGGACTGCACGATCTGGTGGCGAAAACGCAGGTCGTGGTTCTGCCCAAAGCCAACTGAGCGATACAAAAAAGGAAGGCTGGCGCCTTCCTTTTCTATTTGACGATTTACAACTTGCGCCGCATGAGCATCACGGCAATACACAAGAACACCACACTTGGTGCAATCGCACCCAATGCTGGTGGAATGCCATAGACCAAACTTAGCGGACCAAAGAACTCACTGGAAATGTAAAAGGTAAATCCGGCAATTACCCCTGACAGAATTCGCGCCCCCATGGTCACACTACGTAACGGACCAAAGATAAACGACAGCGCCATCAACATCATCACGGCAATCGAAAACGGCGAGGTGATCTTCCGCCATAACGCCAGCTCGTAACGGGAAGCGTCCTGTTCTGACGCTTTCAGATAACTGACATAGTCATACAATCCTGACAACGACAGCTCTTCCGGTTTGACGGTCACCACCGCCAGTTTATCGGGCGCCAGGGATGTCACCCAGCGGTATTCCGGTAAATTTTCTTTACTGATCACGATGTCATCGGTCATGTCCGTCAGCTGAACATGCTTCATTTCCCACTGATTGTCACCGATGTAATCCGCCTCGCGGGCGTATATAACGCTGAACAAATCTTTATTCTTATCAAAACGCCACATATTCAGGTTGTGGATTTTGTTTTCATCCACTTTACCAATGAAGATAAAATCATTGGCATCACGCGCCCAAACCCCGGTCCGGACCGACATCAGGCTACCACCCGAAGTGGCAAATGCCCGTAAATCACGCGCCATTTTCTGCGCTTGTGGTGCGCCCCATTCGCCAAGCAAGGTGACAAAAATCATCAGCGGCACCGCGGTTTTCAGCACCGACATACCAATATTAAGTTTGGAATACCCTGCCGCCTGCATCACCACCAGCTCTGAGCTGGACGCCAACATCCCAAGCCCGATCAACGCTCCCAGCAGAGCGGCCATTGGGAAAAACATTTCGACATCACGAGGAATACTCAACACCACAAAAAACAGTGCCTGCAGTAAATCGTAGGTGCCTTGTCCAACTTTACGCAACTGCTCGACGTATTTAATGATGGCCGACAGACCGACAAAGGTCACCAAAACCAGTGACGTGGTCGCAACAATGGTTCGGCCAATGTAAAGATCCAGAATTTTAAACACTGTTAGGCTGCCTTTTTCAGTTTCTTCTGTCGTAATTTATCTTTGAATCGTCTCATTGCCACACTGTCCATGGAGTTCGCCATGACCGCGGTAATCAACAACAACAGGTTGATTGGCCACATACCCAGCCAGCCCGGAATGGCTCCGTCTTCCAGTGCCGATTTGGTTGCACTGATAGCAAGGAAGTAAGTCAGGTAGATCAAGATCGCCGGGCCCATTTTGGCGAAACGCCCCTGACGCGGGTTAACCGCAGAGAGTGGCACCACCAACATGGTCAGCAATGGAATACACACCACCAACGAGATCCGCCATTGCAGCTCCGCCTGGGCTTCCGGGTCCGGATTTTTGATCAGCTGATGAGTTGGGATCGCTTCCCAGTCGCGGCGCTTTTTCTTCACGTCACGTTGACCAATCAAGCCTTCATACTGCTCAAAATCGGTGATCATGTACTGCACGCTGGTTGGCATTCCTTCGTAGCGGGTACCGTTAAACATGCGAATCACCTGACGCCCGTCGCTGAGCTCTTTCACCACACCGGCGTCAGAAAAGGCCACGCTCGGCAACACCGAATCACGCGGACGCAGCTGAGCCACAAACACGTTTTCCAGTTGCTTGCCTTTAATGTCATCGATGAACATCACCGACGATCCATCCGGCGTACGCTGGAACGTGCCTTTTTGCAACAGATCCACACTGTTTTCGGAGGAAAACTCTTCCATCAGCTGCGCTTCTTTGTCCTGACTCCACGGTGACAGCCAGAACGCGTTAAATGCCGCGGCCGCACCGGTTATGATCGCCAGATACAGCGCCGCCCGGATCAGGAACTTATTGCCGATCCCCGTGGCGTTCATCACGGTAATTTCACTTTCCGCGTACAAGCGACCGAACGTCAGCAGGATGCCAATAAACAGACTCAGTGGCAGCATGAGCAGCCCCATCGACGGCATGTTCAACCCGACGATGGACATAATCATTCGTGCAGGAATTTCACCATCCGACGCTTCCGCCAAAACCCGGATAAACTTTTGGCTTAGAAACACGAGAAACAGCACGAAGAATATCGCTAATTGGCTCTTGAGTGTCTCGCGGATCAAATATCTAACAATAATCACGCTGAAATTACCTATACAAAACTTGTTTTTTTAGTCGAATCACTATAATTTCCCGTTGAACCTTTTATTTTTTAAAAATTTCACTAAGTGTTGAGGACCTTTTAAACTTAGTCCTGATTAAGGATTCAACAAGTTAAGCGTCCATTATCTAACATTTAGGTCTATTTGTCTTCAGGATGTAGGAGTACGCATGGAGTTCAGTGTAAAAAGTGGCAGTCCAGAGAAACAACGCAGTGCCTGTATCGTCGTTGGTGTCTTTGAGCCACGTCGCCTTTCTCCAGTAGCCGAACAATTAGATAAGATTAGCGATGGCTACATAAGTTCACTACTTCGTCGTGGTGATCTGGAAGGAAAACCGGGGCAGATGTTGCTGCTTCACCAAGTACCAGGCGTTCTGTCTGAACGTGTTCTGCTTGTCGGATGTGGCAAGGAGCGTGAACTTGGTGAGCGTCAGTACAAAGAAATCATTCAGAAAACCATCAGTACGCTGAATGAAACCGGCTCGATGGAAGCGGTCTGCTTCCTGACTGAACTGCATGTGAAAGGCCGTGATACCTATTGGAAGGTCCGCCAGGCGGTGGAAGCAACCAAAGATGGCCTGTACACCTTTGATCAATTCAAAACCGTCAAACCGGAAACCCGTCGTCCGCTGCGTAAACTGGTATTTAATGTCCCGACTCGTCGCGAACTGAGCCTGGGTGAAAAAGCGATCACGCACGGTCTGGCTATCTCATCTGGCGTGAAAGCGTGTAAAGATCTCGGTAACATGCCACCCAACGTTGCCAACCCGGCGTATCTGGCCTCTCAGGCTCGACGTCTGGCTGACGACTACGAGACCATCACCACCAAAATCATTGGTGAGCAAGAGATGGAAAAGCTGGGTATGACGTCTTACCTGGCGGTTGGTCGTGGCTCGAAAAACGAGTCCATGATGTCGATCATCGAATACAAAGGCCACCCAGATGCGAACACCAAACCTATCGTGTTGGTGGGTAAAGGTCTGACATTCGACTCAGGCGGTATTTCACTCAAACCCGGTGAAGGCATGGATGAGATGAAGTACGACATGTGTGGTGCAGCTTCGGTATTTGGTGCGATGAAAGCATTGGCCAAACTGAATCTGCCTTTGAACGTAGTGGGTGTCCTGGCTGGGTGTGAGAACATGCCAGGCAGCAACGCATACCGTCCGGGTGACATTCTGACCACCATGTCCGGTCAGACTGTCGAAGTGCTCAATACGGACGCAGAAGGTCGTTTGGTCCTGTGTGATGCACTGACGTACGTTGAGCGTTTCGAACCCGATTGTGTGGTCGACGTTGCAACGCTGACTGGCGCCTGTGTGATCGCGCTGGGTCATCACATCAGCGGGGTTCTGTCGAACCACAACCCGCTGGCGCACGAATTAGTGAATGCGTCTGAACAGGCCAGTGACCGTGCATGGCGCCTGCCAATGGCGGACGAATACCATGAACAGCTGAAGAGCCCGTTTGCGGATATGCAAAACATCGGCGGTCGTCCGGGTGGCACCATTACGGCCGGTTGCTTCCTGTCGAAGTTCACGAAAAAGTACAATTGGGCGCACCTGGATATCGCCGGTACGGCGTGGAAATCTGGCGCAGCGAAAGGCTCAACTGGCCGACCAGTCTCGATGCTTGTCCAGTTCCTCCTGAACCGCAGCGGCCAAGAGACAGAAGAATAATTTCTGCAAACATCCAAAAGGGCCGTCAGGCCCTTTTTTAATACCACTTTCACCACGACGAAAACACAATGCAAACGGCAACCTTTTACATCGTTAAAGACGGCAGCCCGCAAGCCGAGCCCGCTGGCTTTATACCGTATGTGGTTTTTCTGGCTCACCACTTTGCCAAGCAAGGGGCTAAGGTCTACCTCAACTGTCACAATAAAATTCATGCTGAACAGCTGGCCGAAGCGTTCTGGCAAGTTGAGCCGGATCAGTTCGTCGCGCACAATCTGGTGGGGGAAGGCCCGAAATACGCCACCGCGATCGAAATCGGATTTCAAGGTGTTCGCCCGAGCTGGAACCGCCAGTTGGTGATTAATCTGGCCGATAATGAGACAACCTTTGCGAACAAGTTTGCCGAAGTGGTAGACTTCGTCCCCTGCGAGGAAAAAGCGAAGCAGCTCGCAAGAGAAAGGTATAAACTTTACCGTCAGGCTGGCTACCAGTTGCAGACGGTCGAAATACAACACCCATAACGGTCAATCCTTATAGTTAAGCTCTCTCTTCAGAGAGTTCACTTATAGAGATTGACCACTGATTTAAACCATCAACGTATCCATTTAAGAGCGCTATGGAAAAGACATACAACCCAACTTCAATCGAACAAGCTCTGTATCAGACTTGGGAAGAGAAAGGCTACTTTAAGCCACACGGTGACACGACTAAAGAATCATACAGCATCATGATCCCGCCACCGAACGTCACTGGTAGCCTGCACATGGGCCACGCGTTCCAGGATTCCATCATGGATACACTGATCCGTGCTGAGCGTATGAAGGGTAAAAACACCCTTTGGCAAGTGGGTACCGACCACGCGGGCATCGCAACTCAGATGGTGGTTGAGCGTAAGATCGCAGCAGAAGAAGGCAAAACCAAGCACGATTACGGCCGTGATGCGTTCATCGACAAGATCTGGGAATGGAAAGGCCAGTCTGGCGGCACCATTACCAAACAGCTGCGTCGTCTGGGTGCCTCGGTCGACTGGGATCGTGAACGTTTCACCATGGACGATGGCTTGTCTAACGCGGTTCAGGAAGTGTTCGTGCGTCTGTACGAAGACGATCTGATCTATCGCGGTAAGCGTCTGGTGAACTGGGATCCAAAACTGCACACAGCGATCTCGGACCTGGAAGTTGAAAACAAAGACAAAAAAGGCCACATGTGGCATTTCCGCTACCCGCTAGCCGACGGTGTGAAAACCGCCGACGGCAAAGACTACATCGTTGTAGCGACGACCCGCCCTGAAACCATGCTGGGCGACACCGGTGTGGCGGTTAACCCAGAAGATCCTCGTTACAAAGATCTGATCGGTAAAGAAATCCTGCTTCCTGTCGTTGACCGTCGTATCCCTATCGTGGGTGACGAGCACGCAGATATGGAAAAAGGTACTGGCTGTGTGAAAATCACGCCAGCGCACGATTTCAACGACTACGAAGTCGGTAAGCGCCACCAGCTACCAATGATCAACATCCTGACGTTTGACGCGAACATTCGTGACACGGCTGAAGTGTTTAACACCAACGGCGAAGCAAGCGATGGTTACTCCACCGAGATTCCAGCCAAATACCAAGGTATGGAGCGTTTTGCGGCGCGTAAAGCGATCGTGGCAGAATTTGAAGCACTTGGCCTGCTGGACGAAATCAAAGACCACGACCTAACCGTTCCTTACGGTGACCGTGGTGGCGTGGTTATTGAACCGATGCTGACTGACCAATGGTATGTACGTACTGCACCGCTTGCAGAGACAGCAACCAAAGCGGTGGAAGACGGCGAAATCCAGTTCGTACCCAAGCAATACGAAAACATGTACTTCTCTTGGATGCGCGACATTCAAGACTGGTGTATCTCTCGTCAGCTTTGGTGGGGTCACCGCATCCCGGCATGGTACGACAACGACGGTAACGTCTACGTAGGTCGCACAGAAGAGGAAGTTCGTCAGAAGAACGGTCTGGCGCCTGTTGTGGTTCTGCGCCAAGACGACGACGTATTGGATACCTGGTTCTCTTCAGCGCTATGGACGTTCGGCACACAAGGTTGGCCAGAGAACACTGACGATCTGAAAACCTTCCACCCTTCAGACGTACTAGTCACTGGTTTCGACATCATCTTCTTCTGGGTTGCTCGTATGATTATGATGACGATGCACTTCTGTAAAGATGAAAACGGCAAGCCGCAGGTACCATTTAAGACGGTTTACGTGACCGGTCTGATCCGTGACGAAAACGGCGACAAAATGTCGAAGTCAAAAGGTAATGTCCTTGACCCAATCGATATGATTGATGGCATCGATCTGGAATCTCTGGTTGAGAAGCGCACCGGTAACATGATGCAGCCTCAACTTGCGGCGAAGATCGAAAAGAACACGCGTAAGACGTTTGAAAATGGTATCGAAGCCTACGGTACTGACGCGCTGCGTTTCACTCTGGCCGCGATGGCATCAACCGGTCGCGACATCAACTGGGATATGAAGCGCCTGGAAGGTTACCGTAACTTCTGTAACAAGCTTTGGAACGCCAGCCGCTACGTGCTGATGAACACCGAAGAGCAGGATTGTGGCTTTAACGGTGGCGAGATCGAATATTCACTGGCTGATAAGTGGATCGAGTCTCAGTTTGAACTGGCAGCCAAAGACTTTAACCATCATCTGGACAACTTCCGTCTCGATATGGCATCGAACACCCTCTACGAGTTTATCTGGAACCAATTCTGTGACTGGTATCTGGAACTGACCAAGCCTGTGCTTTGGAAAGGTTCGGAAGCGCAGCAACGCGGCACACGTCGCACGCTCATCACAGTACTTGAGAAAACGCTGCGCCTGGCGCATCCGGTGATCCCATACATCACCGAAACCATTTGGCAGAGCGTGAAACCATTGGTAGACAGCGTTGAAGGTAACACCATCATGCTTCAAGCCCTGCCTCAGTACGATGAAGCGAACTTCCACCAAGAAGCACTCGATGACATCGAATGGGTGAAGTCTTTCATTACCAGTATTCGTAACCTGCGTGCAGAATACGACATCAACCCAGGCAAACCACTGGAAGTGATGCTCAAAGCCGCCAGCGAGAAAGACGCAGTGCGCCTGGAAGCCAACAAACAAGTATTGGTTTCTCTGGCGAAGCTTGAGTCTGTGCGCGTGCTCGCCGCCGGTGAAGAGATGCCAGCGTGTGCCACTGCACTGGTAGCGAAGTCTGAACTGATGATCCCAATGGCGGGCTTGATCGACAAAGACGCAGAACTGGCTCGTCTGGATGGCGAAATCAAGAAAACCGAAGGTGAAATCAAGCGTCTGGAAGGCAAGCTGAACAACGCAGGCTTTGTCGCTAAAGCGCCGGAAGCGGTCGTTGCGAAAGAGCGCGAGAAGCTGGACGGTTACAAAGAAACGCTGGTGAAACTGGCCGAGCAAAAGACCACCATCGCCGCGCTGTAACGCGGAGACAGGCACCCAAAAGGCAGCGATTTCGCTGCCTTTTTTCTGTCTGGATTCATTCGATAAGCGGACTATACCAAGCGGTTTTGTTCGCCCCCTTCTACAAATGCCTGGATGTTCTCGATCAGAATGTGGGCCAGTTTTTCAATCGATGAGTCACTGCCCCAAGCCACATGCGGAGTCAGTAGCAGGTTGGGCATGTTCATGTTCGCCAACAACGGATTGTGCTCATCCGCTGGCTCAGTACTGAAGACGTCTACGCCCGCTGCGCCAATCCCCCCTCTCTGTAACGCAGCCACCAGTGCGGCTTCATCCACCAGGCCACCGCGACCGGTATTGATCAATACCGAATCAGGCTTCATCCGGGCCAACTCTTTGGCACCGATCAAATGGTGCGTTTCGGCGTTCAACGGACAGTGCAGGGTCAGAACATCGGCCAGCATCAGTACCTGTTCAAACGGCAGGTAGCCTTCCCGGCACTGCTGCACACCTTTACGTTCAGCAAAAATAACGTGCATCCCCAGCGCTTGGGCCAGTACCGCGGTTGCCTGTCCCAACTCGCCACTGCCTATCACACCCAGCGTGGCCCCGGCAATGTCTCCGATCGGATGCGTAAAGAAGCAGAACTGCTTGTTGCGCTGCCATTCTCCCTGTTGGATATCCTGATGGTAGCCCACCAAGTTGCGCCGCAGTGCAAACATCATCGCGACTACATGCTCAGGAACCGACTGAGTGGCATACCCTCTGACATTGGCAACAGCGATACCGAGCGAACGACAAGTCTGGAGGTCGACATTGTTATATCCGGTTGCCGCCACGGCGATCAATTTCAGCTCCGGAAGACGGCGCAGTAATGGCTCATCCAGCACAACTTTGTTGGTGATGACGATATCGGCACTTTGCACCCGCTCAAACACGTGCTCAGGCGCGGTTAAGTCATATTCTACCCATTGATGATCAAACGGTAGATGCGGCAGACGGATATGAGCCGGGATAGTGGCCCGGTCGAGAAACACAATAGTAGGCAGCGACATACAATCTCCTTGTGCTGCCTAAGCGGTCTCGTTATGGACGCGGCAGCATTTTATAGTCTGGCAATTTTCGCACAGGATCGAAATAATCAAAGATCATCTCCTGAGCTTCAGGATAGAAATCACACGGCACAAAGATATTGCGCAACCAGTGACTACGCGGGTGGTAGAAACTCAGCTCTGCCGCATGTAATTCTAAACGCTCAGAAAACTGATACGCCTCTTGCTCAGCATAGAACTCATCCCCGACGATCGGGTGTCCTATCGCTTGCATGTGGACCCGTAACTGATGCGAGCGCCCGGTGATCGGAAACAGCCGCACCACCGTGGTTTTCTCTTCACGTTTGGCAACCTGATACAAAGTTCGGGAAGGCTTACCGCGTTCATGGCTCACCATCTGTTTTGGCCGATTTGGCCAATCACAACACAAGGGCAGATCCACTTCCCCCTCCTGTTGCTCAACCTCTCCCCACACGCGTGCATAGTACACTTTATGTGTCAGTCGATATTGGAACTGTTTCTTCAGCGCCGCTTCCACATGGCGATTTTTGCCAAACACCATTAATCCAGACGTCGACATATCCAATCGATGTACTACTTTGACATCAGGATAGCTCTCCAGAAGACGGCTCCACATGCTGTCGTAATGCTCTTCCAGTCGCCCGGGAACCGACAACAGGCCCGAGGGTTTGTTGACGGCAATGATGTGGTCATCTTCATAAACCACATCGACCCAGGGTTGGGTTGGCGGGTGATATTCCAGCATGGCCATAGTTTGTCTCTACTCAATCGATGACCGACGAGTATAGCAGGAGAGCCAGAGCGGCTGAATGCCCATCTGTCACGATAAAATGATCACAACCATGTAAATCCCTTTGGACGGAGTAAAAATCTATGATACTCATAGAGAATATTGACAAAAATAAAAACGCCTGAAAAAACAAATACAACATAAAGGAAGAATGAGAATGGACACTGCCGCCGTGCAAACGTTGGAGAAGCGCGCTTCTCTGCCTCAACTGATACGCTCTCTGGGCCCCGGAATAATGATGGCTGCGGCCTGTGTCGGTGGCTCCCACCTGGTCGCCTCCACCAAAGCCGGTGCCATCTACGGCTGGCAATTGGCCGCACTGATCCTGCTGGTCAACCTGTTTAAATACCCCTTTTTCCGGGCCGGTATCCAATACACCATGGGCACGGGGGAGAGCCTGGTCGAAGGTTATGCTAAGCTTGGGCGCCCATATCTGTGGTTGTTTATCGCACTGGCGGTGATTTCCGCGATCATTAACACCGCGGCCCTGACGCTCTTCAGCGCCAGCCTGCTCGGTTATTTCATGCCGCTCGAGCTGCCGATGACCACACTAGCCATCATTGTTCTTGTCACTTGCCTGGTGATCCTGTTTGCCGGTCACTACAAAGCGCTGGACACTCTGTCTAAGGCCATCATGCTGGTCCTGACTTTGGCAACACTACTGGCCGTCGCGGTCGCAGCCGGAAACCCGGTCACCACGCCGCCCACATTCGAGGCGCCTTCTCCCTGGACTCTGGCCGCCATCGGTTTTATTGTGGTGACCATGGGCTGGATGCCAGCTCCGATTGAAATTTCCAGCCTGACGTCGATGTGGCTTAAGAGTCAGCGTCGTCATCAACAGGTTACCGCTCAGTCAGCGCTGTTCGATTTCAATGTCGGCTACATCGGCACGGCACTGCTGGCCATTGTGTTTCTCGCTTTGGGCGCCCTGGTGCTGCATGGTACGGGAGTAGAACTATCTCAATCTGGTGTCGGCTTCTCTCACCAACTGGTCAGCCTGTACGCCTCCACCATTGGTGAGTGGTCACGTTACCTGATCGCGGTGATCGCCTTTTTTGCGATTTTCGGCAGTACGATTACCGTGATCGATGGCTATTCACGAGTGATTTCCGAGTCTCAGCGCCTGCTGCGTAATCAAGAAGAGGCCAATCCTAAAATAACCCAGGCCTGGATGCTGCTGGTGTCTGGTGCCGCTCTGGCCATTCTGATGTTCTGGATGTCAGCGCTGTTACCCATGCTTGACTTCGCCATGGTGATGGCATTTATGACCACCCCTTTCTTCGCGTTATTGAACTACATTCTGGTGACTCGCACCGCGCTGCCGGCCAATCTGGCCTTGAGTCGTAAACTCAGATGGTTGTCGCTCGCCGGTCTGGTGTATCTGTTTGGCTTTCTGGCGCTGTTTGTGTGGTGGAAGTGGTTGATGTAACGCCGGCCTGAAAAGCGCCATCGGTATCCAGAAAATACAAAGGGCAAGCTCACGCTTGCCCTTTGTCGTACGGTCTTTACCGCTAAATACTGTTACAACTGACCGATAAGGTATCCACGACGATTGCGTTCACATTGACGTTAATGTCCTGTGAACCATTAAATCCGTTGTCGCAGGTGACCGCCAACGTGTAGGTACCATCATCATGATCGGTGGTTGCGACACTGACCAGCCCGAAATCAATCGCCAGCCCAGTCGCAGTCACCGTATGACCACCGTGTCCGACCACGGAGTTGTCTGCTTGGCGTAGCGTTAAGGTCACGTTGGTGGTACTGCCTTCATCCTGGGCGACCGTATCCGGAGACACCGCACTCAACGACGTATCGACTGCCGTTATCGTCAGCGGCGCTGTGTTGCTCAGCACCTCGCCGCCTACCGTAGCGGAAATCGTATAACTGCCGGCGTCCGTCGCTGACACAGTGGCACTGTAAGTACCGTCAGTATTATCGGTGATATCCGTAAACACCAGTCCAGACGGCGATGACGCCAACTCCAGCGTTCCGCCGCTTTGCGTATAATCCTGATTATCGCCGTCTTTGAGTGTCACAGTCAGAGTTGTGGTCGCGGCGATATCCATCGCTTCATTCGCGACGGCCAGCGTTGAGTTGGTGACAATATCCACCACAGACAGGAATTCCACCGTTACGCTGCCTCCCAGTGCATTACCATCAATACTGCCTGAGACAGTGACCGACTGTGCATTCGACGAAGTGATTTTGGCGGTATACGTCCCATCTCCCTGCGAGGTGATCTCCGTAATGGAGACTCCAGAATCCGGGCTCGCCACCAGCGTTAAGGTACCGCTGTTATCACTTCTATCATTACCATACTGATCTTTTTCCTGCACTGTCAGTGTGATGGTTGACGTACCATCGGCCGGCGCCGTTGATGCCGATGCACTGATGGTGGTTTGGCTGTAATCTATCGCCAGGACCTCGCTACAGAAGGTGTGATCCGAAGGCAGTGCGATATCGAACACAACCGGCTGTGAATCACTGGCGGTCACCGTTTGCCGCTCGCCCCAGTAATACTGGTTGTCCAGTCGCACGTACGCCGACCCTTCGTACTGAACCGTATCGACGGCGCGGTTCTCCTGAGCGGTGCCGTCCTCATCCACTTGTCCCCACAAGTATTGGCCGTAGTCTTGGTTATACATCCAATAGTACGCCGAAGGCGCGGCTTTCTCGCGGGTGACATCTTGCTGATCATCAAGACAAACCAAGCGCACGTTTACGGTTTGGTCGATCTTGTCGCACAGCTCCAGCGACATGAGCTGGATTTCATCCAGATTCGCGCTGGCCGTGAACTCGACCTGCCCCCAGGTTTGTCCGCCATAGTAGTACAGACGATAGAGCCCATCTTGCAGCAAATTCGTCAGTGACAGCGTATCCCCGGAGATCTCGCCGGACGACTCATAGGAATAACCGGAATAGAGGTAATAGCGGCCAGAGGTCACCGCCTGAGCAACACTGGTGTTGGTCGGACACACCAGATTCAGACTCGGCTGGATATCAATCGTCGGTGGATTAGTGATATTCAGGGTGGCTTTCAGCGACTTGGTGTTATCCCCCGACAAACCAAAACAAAAATCGTCCAGATCCAGGCCGGTGTCACCACTGGCAACCGATGTCACCTGACCATCAACTTCTATCGAGGCCAGTAAGCTGTTGCCCTGACTGTCCAGCAAATCAAAATGCCCCGCAAACGCCGGTACCCGGTTAATTTCCAGTTTTTCCGGATTGTCACCCCAGCCCGACGGCTTGTAGGCCCAGCCACCGCCAGCTTTAGCAAACGACAGCCTCAGTTTCTGATTATTCGGCTCACCATTCTGGTCGACCACATCGATGTCCAGCTTACAACGATCCTGACCATACCAGTCGAGATTATAATAAGACAGATGAGTGATCTGCTTGGATAGGGTAAAGGTATCGCTGTTTTCCTTCACGATACTCGCCTCCCCTTCATAGTGCCATTTACCCGTGGTGTCGGTATAGCTCCAGATCGGGATGGTTTGATCATTGAGAGAAAGCGGTGCGCCGGTATTTGGGTTGGTGGTGGACTTAGGCACGTCAAAGGTCAGGCGAATCCCGCTGCCATCAAAGCCTTTGACCTGATTGCCCGCTTCGTCTTCCAGTTCGATGGCCACAAAGCCTGCAGAAATAAAGGTCAACCCGGTAGCAGAGCGAATGTCTGCCGGTAAATCACCGGTGACTTCTTGTGGCGACAGCCCCCCCGGGAACAGGTACAACGGATTGTTGTCTGCGTCGGCAATCCCCTGGGGATCGGCGGAGAACATCATCAACGACGCGGTGATGTCACCGACGGGCACAAACGCCGACCCGTCTTCAGCCAGCAGGGTCGTACCGGCAGGGATGGTTAAACTGGCGCTGGCTCCATCGAGAATCCGCCCCCCGCTGGTGGTAGTTGACTGGATAGGCGTGGACAACGTCAGCGTGCTCGCGGTTGAGGAACCGGACATGGCGACGATTTGCGCTGCGTACGCAGTCGCCACATCGTCAGAGGAAGATTTCGGCATGACCTCGACCCAGTAGCTCGTCTCCATCGACGTTTGGGTCAGATCGAAATATTGGGAGTTAGAGAAAAAGCCTTTGCCGTGCGTCACCAGTGTCAAACTGGCTCGGCTGTCACCACTGGAGGACGCGTTGAAAACACTGATAGAAATTGGCACGATGCCTGAGTCCGGAACCAGCAGCACATTACTTTGATAAGCCGCCCCGTCAACATAACCGGCCACCTCACGCCCCGAAACGTCAGTCACACTCACCCGAAAGTCCTGTGACTGATTGCTGACATCAAACACAAATCTCACTTCCAGATTCGATAGTGGCGTGTCATCGGTCGTATTGGTCACATTGAACGACAATGCCTGCACCTGGCTGGACACATCATCGTCGGAGTCACTGTTACACCCGACCAGTCCCAATGTCGATAACATCAGTACTACAGCGGCTCTGAGGCATCCATTTTTGAATCGTCTACCCATTTCATATCCTTATTATTCACGTCAACAACATAAGCAATAAGTAGGATATGAAGTATTTTCATGTTTTCCATGAAATATGGGTAAGAAATATCCTGGTCTGCGACTCCCAACTCATTGAATGCGTGATAAAAGTCACCCTATCAGGCCCTGATTGAGGCTTCGCCAACAAAAAACCTGCCGCAGCAGGTTTTTTTGTTGGCAACAGACCAGTCTGTGTCTGCCCTGAGAGTGTCACAGCATGGCTCAGTTATGAGACACCACAATCAGACGCAGAGAGTCCAGCTGATACTGAGCACGACTGATGTAATCCGACAATGCCTGAATCTGACGATCGATGGCTTCCAGCTCTTCATCACGGATATTTGGATTGACGGCTTTGAGTGCCTGTAGGCGCCCCAGCTCACTGTTGAGACTGGCCTGCATCTCCTGCTGAGCCTGATCACGTACCGCCGCGACCTGCTCGACAATGCGCTGATCAGCCTGTTCAATCAACTGATGCACCTGCGCCTGTACTGAGTTCACCAACTTGCTGGCCAAATGACGGTTCACTGGACTCAGCTGACGGTTAAAGCTTTCGAACTCCACCTGAGCGGACAGATCGTTGCCCTGTTTATCAAGCATCAGTCGGATTGGCGTCTGCGGCAGGAAGCGGTTGATGCCACTGCTTTTTGGTGCCTGCGCATCCACCAGATAAACCAGCTCGAGCAAAATGGTGCCCACCGGCAGGGCTTTGTTTTTCAGCAGCGACACTGCACAGGTGCCGACCCCTTCACTCATCAGCAGATCAATCCCTCCCTGAATCATCGGGTGCTCCCAACTGATGAAGTGCATATCTTCGCGTGACAGCGCTGTATCCCGGTCAAACGTGATGGTGGCGCCTTCATACGGCAACCCCGGATAGCTCGGTACCATCATATGCTCCGACGGAGTGACCACCAAGGCGTTCTCGCCTTTGTCATCCTGATTAAGACCAATGGTGTCAAACAGGCTAAGAGCAAACGTCACCAAATTGGTATCACCGTCGGTTGAAGCAATTTTTTCCACGATTTGCTGCGCTTTGTCGCCACCATTAGAGTGCATTTCCAGTAAACGGTCACGCCCCTGTTCGAGCTGCGATTTCAATGACTTGTTCAGCTTGGCAGACGCCTCTATCACCTCATCCAGCGCGTCCACATTTCCGCTGGCCAGCATCTCAATCAGCGCATCGGCGTACTGATCGTACACCGCGCGCCCGGTCGGGCAGGTTTCGGCAAACGCGTTCAGACCTTCATCAAACCAACGAGCGAGGATCGCCTGTGCCGTGTCTTTCAGGTACGGCACATAAATGTCGATATCGCGTTGTTGTCCAATCCGATCCAGACGACCGATACGCTGCTCCAGCAGATCCGGGTTGAACGGCAGATCGAACATCACCAACTGATTAGCAAACTGAAAGTTGCGCCCTTCCGAGCCGATTTCACTGCAAATCAGTACCTGAGCGCCGCCCTCTTCCTGTGCAAAGTACGCCGCCGCTTTATCACGCTCGAGAATCGACATTCCCTCATGGAAGACCGTTGCGCGGATCCCTTCACGCTCTCGCAACGCCTGCTCCAGTTGCAGTGCCGTGTTGGCTCGCGATGCAATCACCAGGATCTTCTCGCTGCGTTTTTCTTTGATCTTCTCCAGCAGCCAGTTGACCCGAGAGTCGAACTGCCACCAACTGGCGTCATCGCCTTCAAATTCCTGGAAGATTTCTTCCGGATAGAGGTTCTTTAAAGCCCGGGCCTGATCGCTCATCTTGCCACCCAACATACCGGCAACGCGCATCGACGTAGTGTACTGTGACGGAATGTCCATCGGCAGCAACTGTACATTGCGCTGCGGGAAGCCTTTGATGGCGGCACGGGTGTTGCGAAACAGCACGCGTCCGGTGCCGTGGCGGTCCATCAGGTTATCGATCAGTTCCTGACGGGCACTCGCTTTGGCGTCTTGGTCGCTGTTGCTTTCAATGATTCGAAACAGTGGTTCGACATCCTGCTCGGACAACAACTCACTGATCTGGTTTTTGGCTGCATCCGCCAGTTGCTCACCGGCAAACAGCGCCGCCACCGAGTCGGCCACAGGGGCATATTGTGCTTCTTCTTCGACAAACGCGGCGTAATCGTAAAAGCGATCCGGATCGAGCAGACGCAAACGGGCAAAGTGGCTCTCACGTCCCAGTTGCTCAGGCGTCGCGGTCAACAGCAGCACTCCCGGTGTTTTCTCTGCCAGCGCTTCAATCACCTGATATTCACGGCTCGGATTATCCTGACTCCACTCCAGGTGATGCGCTTCGTCCACCACCAGCAGATCCCACTCCCCTTCCAGCGCCTGTTCAAAACGCTGACGGCTCTTGCGCAGGAAATCCAATGAACACAACACGTACTGCTGCGTATCAAACGGGTTGTCGGCTTCTTCGAACGCTTCGACACAACGCTCTTCATCAAAAATGGAGAAATGGAGGTTGAAACGACGCATCATCTCCACCAGCCACTGATGCTGCAGAGTTTCGGGTACCACAATCAGAATGCGCTCCGCACGCCCAGACAGGACCTGCTGGTGAATGATCATCCCAGCTTCGATGGTTTTCCCCAGCCCCACTTCGTCCGCCAGCAGCACACGCGGAGCATGACGGCGGCCAACTTCGTGAGCGATGTACAATTGATGAGGGATGAGGCCGGCGCGCATGCCACACAAACCACGCATCGGGCTCTTGTGTTGTTGGTATTGATTGCTCAGGGCACGATAACGCAGGACAAAATTGTCCATACGATCAATCTGGCCGGCGTACAGTTTGTCCTGTGGCTTATTGAAACGAATCTGGTTGCTGAGCATGATTTCACGCAGCACCACACCGCTTTCGCCGGTGTCTTGCCGGGTGCCGATATAGCTGAATAGACCATTGCTTTCCTGCACGTCCTCAACGCTCAGAGACCAGCCTTCCTGACATTCGATAAGGTCACCGGGATTAAACGTCACCCGGGTCACTGGCGCATCTTTGCGGGCATAAACCCGGTTTTCCTCCGATGCTGAGAACATCAGCGTTACGGTTCGAGCATCCATTGCTACGACGGTACCTAATCCCAAATCGCTTTCCGTATCGCTAATCCAGCGCTGCCCCAAAGCAAATGTCATGAATCGACTACCTCATCTGTTGGTCTGAAACTATTTTAGTGTGAATCCCACCTGTTGAAAGGCGACTGAACAGGATAATCCGGCTCAGTAAGGAGGTGGAAAAAAGGCCGCTAATATTACTTGAAGCTGTGATACAGGTCACGTGCAAACACCCCGTTTACGACGTTTTTTTTACCGCGCTTTTGTGGCTGAAATCAAACTGTAAGAAATTCGTGTCATTCCTAGTCAGGAGTGTTGCTATACTCGAACTGAATATGCAGGACAGCACTTACGGACTCATAAGCTTAAGCCTGTATCTTCGGTATACGAGACGATGTATCAACACGGGTTTGCAGCACGTAGTGGATTTCTCCCTCGCATCCCGGCAAGCAGAAATCCGTCACCTCTGTTGCAAGCATCTTCGGCTAAGCACGCCGCGCTGCGGCAAGGAGACGCTTATGGGCGATACCGATCGGAAACTGTTTGTACTCGACACCAATATCCTTCTTCACGAACCTTTTGCCATCTATTCCTTCCAAGAACACGACGTGGTCATTCCCATGACCGTCCTCGAAGAACTCGACCGAATCAAAGACAGCAAACGCGATGTGGCGCGCGATGCTCGTGTGGCGATTCGCGCACTTGAAGACCTGTTCCGTGACGCCACTCCCGATCAGATTTCAGAAGGCATTCCCATCAATAAGGAAGGCAATGAGACAGGCCACATCTCCATTCTGGCCGATTTTGAACTGCAGGAAACCGTCAAAGCCTTCACCGACAAAGAGGGTGACAACCGGATTCTCAACGCGGTGTTGTACCTGCAAAATAAACGGGCGCCGCGCGAAGTCGTGTTGATCACCAAAGACATCAATATGCGTCTGCGTGCCAAAGGTGCCGGCGTGCGCTTTGTCGAAGACTACCGGACCGATCAACTGATCGATGACGTTCAGTACCTGACCAAAGGCTTTCAGCAGGTAGAAGGTGACTTCTGGAGCAACATCGATCAGGTCGACAGCCGTACCATCAACGGCTACACCTATCACACTCTGGCCCGTGGGCCGTTTGAACCGACCTTCATTAATCAATACGTCATCGACCAGGAAAGTGACTTCGCCGGACGAGTCGAGTCGATCAATCCGGAGCAAATTACGCTGCGCGATCTCAGCCGCGAACGTATGATGCACCGCAAAGCGTGGGATATCACGCCGAAAAACATCTATCAGGGCATGGCGCTGGATGCCCTGCTCGATCCCGACATCGATCTGGTGATCCTCACCGGAGCAGCCGGCAGTGGTAAAACCCTGTTGGCGATGGCGGCGGCGCTTGAGCAGACCATTGAGAAAGGCATGTTCGATAAGATCATCGTCACCCGTAATACGCCAGATATCGGTGAGTCCATCGGCTTCCTGCCCGGGACAGAAGAAGAGAAAATGATGCCCTGGCTGGCGGCGGTCACCGACACACTGGAAGCGCTGCACAAACACGATCACTGCACTGAAGGCTCTCTCAAATACATCTGCGACAAAGCCAACATTCAGTTCAAGTCGATCAACTTCATGCGCGGCCGCTCAATTCAAAATGCATTTGTGCTGCTCGATGAATGTCAGAACCTGACCGCTTCACAGATCAAAACCATCATTACCCGCTGTGGTGAAGGTACGAAGATCGTTTGCTCGGGTAACCTGGCCCAGATCGACTCTCACTACCTGACTCCGGTCACCTCCGGCCTGACCTACATGGTTGAACGCTTCAAAAACTTTGAAGGCAGCGCCAACATTCACCTCAACGGCGTGGTCCGCAGTCGTC
>NZ_WXWO01000033.1:0-22220 GCF_009904845.1 Vibrio sp. V38_P2S17PM301
GCCATAAGGTTGGCCCACAGCACAACCCACAGCAATTGATAACCAAATGCTGCGCCAGACTCAATGTTGGTCGCAAAGTTGCCCGGGTCGATATAACCGATTGCAGCGATAAACGCCGGCCCCAACAACATAAGTTTACGTTTGAGCTTCAAAGACCAATGCATGTTTGCCGAAGGCGGACGGATTGTGATGGTCGAGGTATTCATAAGACTTTCTCCTCAAGGGTATGAGAAAAGATTACGACCAACGCAAATGAGAATCAATATCAAATGAAATTCAAAAACGAAACATTAGATTCCAACTATCAATAATAAAAAACCAATCGTAAATACCTATATAGATTTTCCCATATGCTCGACACATATTCCGGCCAGGATCTCAGTTTTTTTCTCATGTAGATGAAGGGCAAGACAATGACGATTAAGGTATTACTGACGAATATGCATCAAGGACGAGTTATGAAAGACGAAACGCTCTCTATTCATTTTGGTTATGAAACCGATCCAACAACAAAGTCAGTCGCCACACCGATTTATCAGACGGTCGCTTACGAGTTTGACAACGCACAACACGGTGCGGATCTCTTCAATCTGGAGGTACCAGGCAACATTTATACTCGCATCATGAACCCCACTAATGACGTACTGGAAAAACGCATGGCGGCATTAGAGGGAGGAGTTGCAGCTCTGGCAGTGAGCGCCGGAAGCGCTGCGATTAACTATGCGATTCTGACGCTGGCTGAGGCGGGCGATAATATTGTCTCCACCCCTCAGCTGTATGGCGGCACCTATACACTATTTGCTCATATGCTGCCCAAACAAGGCATAGAGGTGCGCTTTGCAAAAGATGATCACCCGGAAAGCCTGGCAGAGCTGATTGACGACAACACCAAAGCGATCTATTGCGAAAGCATTGGCAACCCGGCGGGTAATATTGTGGATTTATCGGGGATCGTCGAAAAAGCTCATGCTCTTGGCGTACCTGTGATCGTAGACAACACGGTGGCCACGCCGGCGCTCTGCAAACCGATCGAATTTGGTGCCGACATTGTAGTCCACTCACTGACCAAATACGTCGGCGGACACGGCACAAGCTTAGGTGGCATTATTGTCGACTCCGGTCAGTTCCCATGGGCAGACCATCAGGAACGCTTTCCAGTCTTCAGCCGTCCAGAACCTTCCTACCATGGCGTTGTTTACACTGAAGCGTTTGGCCCTGCCGCTTTCATTGGTCGCGCCCGAACCGTGCCATTGCGCAACACCGGTTCGACGCTGTCTCCCATGAACGCCTTTATGCTGCTGCAAGGGCTGGAAACTCTGCCACTACGAATGGAACGCCACACTGACAATGCCCTCAAAGTTGCCCAGTATTTGCAACAGCATCCACAGGTCAGTTGGGTCAGTTATGCGGGGTTATCAGACTCGGTCTACTATCCTCTGGCCGAGAAATATATGAAGGGCAAACCATCGGCCATACTGTCATTTGGCCTCAAAGGAGGCTATGACGCCGGTGTACGCTTTTACGATGCATTGCAGATTTTTAAGCGACTGGTGAATATTGGCGATGCCAAGTCTCTCGCTTGTCACCCTGCGTCGACCACGCATCGTCAGTTGAGTGCTGAAGAGCAAAAACAGGCTGGAGTGTCACCAGAGATGATTCGTCTTTCGGTCGGGATTGAGCATATTGACGATATTCTTGCCGATCTGGAACAGGCACTTAACGCCTGACGAAAAAGGGGGCAGCCTCAAGCTGTCCCCCTTTAGTTTACAGTGCGGTTTCTTCCGTCAGATATTGCTCCGCCTGCTCTCGCCCCATGTATTTTCCGAGCGTTTTGAGCGGTACGTTTTTCAAATTGACCACAATCAAACCATCCAGAGCATTATTGAACGTCGGATCGACGTTAAAACACACCAGTTTCCCGTTCATCCCCAGATACTGACGCAACAACACCGGCAGCCCTTTTCCCTGCTCCATACGTGCCAACACTTTAGACAACAACGACACATTGGCTAACGCAGACAACATACCCGTTTGCCAAAATACCGGTTCCTTATCACTCAGGGGCACACTCGGCTGAACCAGACTGGCCTTATCCTGATCATAATGATGAATGGACAACGTTGCCGCCATTAACTGACGCGCCTGATGACTGTAGTCGTTGCTGATGCTAACCGGGCCAAACAAATGGGTGTATTGCGGATGACGATAAACAAACGTGGCAATTCCTTTCCACAGCAACAGCAAGGAGTTGAGGTTGCGCTGATATTTCTTTGAAACGACCGAACGACCGACTTCGAGGCTTTGATCGAGCGAATCAATGAACGCCTGGTCATAACGGAACAGGCTACGTGAATACAACGCCTCAATGCCGGCTTGATCAAGCAATTGATCTACCCGTCCCAAACGGTAAGCCCCCACCAGCTCCTGATGGTCTCGGTTCCAGACAAACAGTTGAAGATAATGTAAATCGTACTCGTCCAGATCGCATGCCAAACCACTGCCTTCACCCACGGAACGGAAACTGACTTCGCGGACCCGACCAATTTCACGCATCATGTTGGGAATCTGCTGAGAGTGTGTGCAATACACATCAAACTCCCCTTGACTGAGCAGTAGCGCATCTGGTGGTAACTGCGCCAGATCCGCTTCCAGCAATGTTACATCGACTTGGGTCATGACCGGCGTCTCATACGCGCCAGTATAGTCTTTCATTTGCTCAGTCTGTCGTCCCATCAAATAGGTGTTGAGACGAAAGTAACTGACCAGATCCGCATCGTTTTCAAATCCTTTCACTTCTGAATACGCAATTGGGCTGCCAATAGAGATATTAATAGTTGAGGCTTTTTTATTCAGCAACTCACGGCCTAGCATGGCAGTACGAAGCAAAGGATGAACGCGGCCAGCGCGGTAGAACCAACGACTGTTGCTACCATCGATAAAAACCGGCACCGTTACTGCCTGACTACGACGAACAAATTTCGCCACGGACTGACTCCATTCAATGTCCGATAACCCCGTTTCGCCCTGATGATAAGTCGATACTTCCCCGGCAGGAAAGACGACCAACACTCCCCCCAGGGCCAGATGCCGGTGTGCTTCACGAATCGCATTCGCATTGGTTCGCGCCGCGTCTTTTCTGACAAAAACATCGATACCAATAAACAAATCTTCAATTTCTGGCAGGCGTTTGAGTAACTGATTGGCCAGAACTTTCACATCATTGCGTACCGATCCAATAAGATCCGCCAGAATCACTCCTTCGATAGCCCCCAGCGGGTGGTTTGCCACAATCACCACCGGCCCATGCTTCGGGATATCGGACGTGGTGCCCTGCGCTAGTTGGTAATCGATATTCAGAACGTCGAGCGTGTAACGCATGAATTCAAAACTGGTCTCTGTTTTCGGACGCTGCTGATAATATTTATCCAGCTTAGCCAGCCCCGTCGCCCATTCGAGCATCGACTCTCCGACACCAAAGGGCGTATAACGTGGCAAACGAAACGGACTGTGTATCATCTCAGGCCTCCTTGTGAGTCAGTTTATACAAAAACCCTTTGTCTGAACGCCAGTCTCTGAGCGCCAAAAAAGCTGCACATAGCCAAACCAGGCAAGCCATGCCAAATAATAAGCCGCCGTCATCGCCCACCACCTTACCGGTGTCATCAAACGCAGGCATGATGACACCAAGTGGCGTGAACAGATGAAAGAAAATAGCGCCAGACATGATTCCGACCGCCATCAGAGCGCCCAGCCCATGGAAACGGGTGAACAGCAAAATCGAAGCAATCAACTCAGCGATGCCAATCAAGTAGCCACCGTAAGTCCCGAACCAAGCCAAACCAGACCATTCCGCCAGCGTGCCGAAAATATGATCGGTTTCATAGGAACCGGTAAACTTGAAAAACAGCGATTGAATGAAGACAAACGCAATAAACAGCGCTGGTAGATGCTTACTTAGTTGAAAACTCATGACCATTCCCTATTTGATCAATGCTGGCCAGTTTTTATCTGCCTGCTTGATGTGTTGTTGACGTTTTTCATCCCAACGCTGCTTGATCGCTTTATCGTAATTGAGGTAGAGCTTGTCATCCACAATCGCCCAATACTTCGGGTCTCCAGGGGCAAAATCGTTCTTTGCCGATACCGCCCAGGCGCAATAGCCACCATATTGAGGTGCGTATTTTTCCGGGGCAGCCTGAAAGCGTTTAAGGTTCTGTTCCGAGGCGAAATACCAGTCTGCACCTTTATACTCCACCGAGAATTCTGACTTACCTTTCACGGGTTTATTGTCGGTAAAATAGGCTACGGTGTCATAACCGTCCAATGCTTTGTTACTGAAAAAACCGGTATAAATGGGATCTTCAGCCCAAACGCTGCTGCTCACTAGCAGCAGTGCCATCATGATAAACTTCTTCATAACTGACTTCCTTTGTTAAGAGACCAGCGATGCCCGCCCGACAATGCGATACCGGTGTTGCATAAGCGCATGTCGGGTCAAGTGCAGACACGGACATCCGGCAACATAGGCCATTGACGTATCGTCGCTGGTGACTGCGAGGTGGGTAAAACTGACCGTGTGCGCGTCTTTTCGGTGCATACAGGTCGACATGTGTAAATATTCTGGATGATGCTGGGTGTGGAACTTCAGCAGTTGTTCTTCGCTCATCTCTTCCGATGTCAGATGCTGATAGATGCTTAGCCGGTAATCGCGAACCGCAACCAGATCAACACCAGATGAAAACAGTGGTGAGTCCGTCGCTTGAATCCGGCTTTGAGTACCGTCCCATTCCAACGCCATCACAGCTCGCAGTTCAGGCGTGAGTTCGGGGTCGAACACCAGCAGAGAAAATGGTGCAAACTGGCGAAGTTCCAGTTGTTTGAACGCGTGAATAACGCCATGCACGCTGTAATTCGACGCCAGCTGACGCAATAACAGGCCGCGACTGACGAGCTCGCCATCAGGGACAATGCCTTGGTAATTATTCAACAAACAGAGAGATAAGCCGTATTCGTTGAGACTGATCCAGCTTCCCATTCCCTGGGGATCAATGGGCATCAATACTTCCACCCCATCAATGTTAAGCTGTTGTGGTGGCAACGCCAGTGCGCGCGACTTTTGTTCATCACGATTAAAGAACACCTGATAACCGTTACGATCCACTAACCAAGATACAGAACACATCGTCATTGCCCCCGATAAAATGACGCCGTAGCCGGCGCGAGACCAAATGTCTCGTAAGCCTTGATGCCCAGCAAACTAGCCACTACCTTCGCCATGGCAAAATGGTGGCTGGCATGTAGCGCTGCAAACGTCAGTTCACGCTCAAACGTTGACACTGAAGCGATGCTTTCACTCGCACTAAGCGACACCTCAGAGATCACGGTGACAGGTGCGTGCAACGCTTTCGGCGAGCAGTGCAAGACCCAATCGATCAGATGTTCGATCTCTTTCATCGCGGCCTGACGTGACGTTTCGACGTGGTGCCCTCGCCGGCGCTGATTGTAATCCACCACCCCTTCTTGTGTGTGTTGCAAAGCATGGAAGATATCCAGCCAGTGGCGGTAGTGCTGACCAATTGAGCTGCAAAGGTGGGGCTGAGCCACATGAGTGTAGTCATTGTCCTCCAGGTGATGAAGAAATGCATACCCTTGCTCCAGTGTTTCAACACAGCCTCGTACCGATGCAGGCTGAAGATTGGTTACGCTGGCGTTAGATGAATTCGTCTTAGAGAGTGCAAGCATTGTTGTCGCCTTTTAGTCAGTCGGTTGCCGGATATTGCTGAGTGAGTTGTTTTTCTTCCCGCCAGGCATGAAAGAGCTCTTTTAATGCTGGCGTTTGATGCCCGCGCTGCTTTTGCTGCGCACCGATATCAAACAGCATCCGGTACTGAGCCAGCAAAGTGGAAAAAATTTCGCGTAGCGGTGTATTGCGGTCCCAGATGTGGGCGGCTTCACTGCTGGCGCCATTAATTTCGAGAATCATAAAGCGCTCGCCTCGCATAAACTGATGAATATCCTCAAATTTGATATCAAGACGACCAAAGTGGAAACTGTCAAAATCATCAAAGATCTTATCCAGTTGACGAGTCAGTTCTTCTGTAATGAATTGATTGCCATTACGAAAGATCGAACCACGACTGTGGCTGCCGGCAAAGGCTAACTGGAACTCTTCCCCTTTCTTGGGGACCCAATCAAGTTTGTCCGGATAACGAGGGAAATACAGATGCGTCAGTTGACCCGCTCTCGGACAGCGCTCAATTAGGCGCTTCAAGGTGTGTTTACCATCACCGATCACCGAAGGCGCGTATTTCAGCGTCATGGAGAATATCCGTCCGCGCTGTTGCCCGGGATAGCGGACATAAAACACCCCGGCTTCAGCCTGATATGGCGCTTTTTGTTGGATAAGATAACGGGCATGATCAGGAAAGCTCTCGATATAGTGTCTGAGTTGCATGTCATCTTGTACCAACTTAACCCCAACACCTCGACAGCCCAAGTCGGGCTTCGCCACAACAGGGAATGCCAACTGCGCACTTTGCATTGCGTGAAGCGCAGCTTGCAGCTGGTCATCAATGGACCGCGTATCTTTCGTCAGTGTGACAAACGGAGCGATCCAGCGTTTGGCATGCGAACCGGCCAGATTGAGGATATCGTGTTTCGACTCCCCAACCATGCCGCTGAGACGAATCGTCGGATTGGCAATCAGCGGCAATGTCCAGTCTAAATAGCGGACGCCCTGCAACAGGCTCTGCATCACGACCGGTGTGTAGAAAAACCAGCTGGGCAGGAACTCATACGGTGACACCGTACGACCCGTATCCAACTCCAGTATCGGCATACCCGCGTTTATCCGGTTCGGTTCAATACATGGAATGTCAGGCATTAACATCAGGAAATCCCTCTTGTTAGTGTTTTATTCAGGAAACGGTTGACGAACACCAACCCAGAAAACGCCAGCGGAATCAATAACCATTGATAAGCGCTAGTTTGCTGCCAGACCGAAACACCCAGCCAGTACACCACCGAAAACACCAGCAGTGTCCATACTGCCGTCGCAAGCAATACCGCGGACAAAAACAGCCCCGCGGGTATGGCAAAGAAGCCGCTGAGCGTATAGCCCACAGTTCGTAAACCCGGAACAAAACGAATCACGAACAGGTTGCTAAACGCATGACGACTCAGCCGTCCTTTGAGGTGACGAAAATGGCGATTGGTTACCGCGCGATAACGTAGACTCCGAACGCGCCGCGACCATTTCCCCAGGTAATACAAGCCAAGATCGCCGCTGGCAATACCGACAAAAATAGCCAATAGCGCCACCGGATACGACGTCAGTTGTTGAGAGGCCAGTCCGGCTGCCGTGACGATTGCCAGGTCTTCAAGCAAATACGACAACGCAACAATACCGACAAATAGCATCAGCGTGGAATGCATTCCTGTGGTCAAAAATGACTGCAACTGTTCTGTCACGTGAAGTCCTTATCTGTTGGTATCTCTGGGGTAATCAAACTAAGCACAGGCAAACTGGTTCATTGACCTGCCTTTTACAAGACCGAGCAATCACAAAGAAAATTGCATAAGTATGAATTTTTTAGCGTGTTACTTAATGAAAGGATAAAAATGGCGGGTTAGCGAATAAACTGGCGGTACTCAACCTGTGCCAGGTAAGTTTTGGGCGGTTGGTTACAAAAAAGCCCGCGAGAATCGCGGGCTGGCAAAAAATCAGAGCGTTCAGGAAGCTTGCCCACGCAAGCGCATTAAGCGTCCGTCAGTGCGATAGAGAATCAGTGACAGGAGAATCAATGAACACCCGACGATTTTGTTCATCGACAAAATTTCACCATACCAGAGGATACTGAGAATCACTGTCCAGACTGGCTCTAAGATCATAATTAACGCGGCGTTGGATGGCTGGCTGTGTTTTTGCCCTAATGTTTGCATCACGTAGCGTAAGCTGGTCGCCAGCAACGTACTGAGCGCGAACCATCCCCAAATGGACGGAGCAACAGACGTCGGAATTTCCTCAGTCAGTGACGAAACCATCAATGCAAGGCAACCGGTCACAAACAACTGAATGCAGGTTAGCAGTAACACAGGTAAACGCTGTGAGTATTTACTGTTCACGTTGAAGTGCAGCGCAAGCATCGTGGCACAACCGACAAACCAGATTTGACTTGCCGACTGTTGCCAGCCGCCCGCCAACGAGAGCGATGCCAGCCCCGCCACAGCAACGGGCATTGAAAACCAGAATGCGCGTTTAGGCCGCTCGCGAAAGAGTATCCAGGCCACAATCGGAACGATGAGCATCGACAAACTGACGATAAAGGCCCCTTCACCCAAGGTTTCGCTGATTGAGATTGCATGAATCCAGCACAACAAAGATCCACTCAACAAACACCCAACCATGGCCGCTGACGCAATATCTTTCAGTTTGGCACGGCGCAAAGCGGTGAGACACAGTGGCAACAGGCACAAGGACGCAATAGTAAACCGCAGCCCGATAAAGCCGAAAGGAGGAAGCCCCTGGATAGTTTCTTTCGAAAAAATCCAGCCAAATGCAGCCAACAAGGTGGTCGCCACCAGAATCAGGGCAGCTTTACGTTCAGAATTCAAGATAGACACTCTTCTAGGCGCGCGTTCGCTGTCATCAGCGAGCCAGCGCAGCGGTGGTTATGGTTGCTCAATCATGCCAGCTAAGTGCTTCACTTGCGATAAAAATTAACCGAAAGTCATGCGGATTACAGCTTCGTTTGCCAGTCACTTATTGCGTCGATTATCGCCAAGCAATCGCCAGAGTGTGAACCAACTCATCCGATCCATAAATCTTTCATGATTTTGCCATTTTTTAAACACGGAACTGAAACATTGCATCACCAAGATAGCCAGCAAACGAAACAAAAGAACTCTCGTTCGAAACTAAAAAAGGGAACAACAATGAATAAGCTATGGTTAGCAGGACTGGCAGCAGCCAGCATCTCTGGTTCAGCACTGGCAACGACGGAAATCACCTGGTGGCATGCCATGGGCGGCCAGTTGGGAGAAACGGTGAACAAAATCGCTTCCGATTTCAATGCTGCGCAAACAGAGTACAAACTGACACCAGTGTACAAAGGCAGCTACACAGAAACGCTGACGGCTGGTATTGCTGCGTTTCGCGCAGGTGAAGCTCCTAACATTCTTCAGGTATTTGATGCCGGTGCCGCAACCATTATGAGCGCTAAGGATGTCGCCAAACCCGTGCAGGACATCATGGTAGAGTCTGGCTATTCATTTAACGCGCAGGATTACTTGTCTGGCGTGCGAAACTTCTACGCAGACAACCACGGCAAAATGATCGGCATGCCATTTAACAGCTCAACGCCGGTGCTCTACTACAACAAAGATCTGCTCAAAGAAGTGGGTGCAGAACCACCGAAGACGTATGAAGAAATGGAAACGGTGATGAAGAAGCTGGCCGACAAAGGGCATGCTGGGTTTTCGCAATCTCTGACGCCTTGGATCATGTTTGAAAACTTCAAATCCCGCCACAACCTACAGCTGTCGGACAACAACAACGGTTACGACGGACTGTCGAGCAAAATCATGTTCAACACCAAAGACATGATGATGCATGTCCAAAAACTAAAAGCATGGTCTGACGAAGGTTACTACAAGTATTACGGCAGCGACTGGGACGCAAACCAAACACCATTCGAACGTCAGGAAGTCGCGATGTGGATGGGCTCATCCGGTTCATTTGGCGGGCTGAGAAATCGGGTTAAGTTTGATTTAGGAACGACCTACCTCCCTTACTGGGAATCAATCACCAAAAAACCAACGCATACCTTTATTGGCGGCGCCGCCCTGTTCGCACTCAACGGCCATGACAGCAATCAGGATAAAGGCGTAGCAGCGTTCTTCGCTTATCTGACCAAACCTGAAACTCAGAAGTACTGGCACGAAACCACTGGCTATGTTCCGGTGACTGAGGCCGCCTACGAGCTCACTAAAGCATCAGGTTACTATCAAGAGCAACCAGATGCCGAAGTCGGTGTTAAGCAGCTGAGCCTGACCGACGGCAAGTGGACAAAAGGCTACCGTTTGGGTTACTACCCACAAATCCGCGAGGTGATGCACCGTGAATTCGACAATATCTTTGCTGGCCGTGAAAGCGTTGAGCAAGGTTTGAATAAAGTGGAAAACGAGAGCACTAAGTTGCTGAAGCGTTTTGCCCGCACGGTGAACTAACCACCACCGGCCTCTGCTCCCATCAGTAGAGGCCGTTTCTTTGTCTGTCACAGGCTTGTCTTTGATTTAACCTGGAATGAGTTGTGGAACGTCGTCAACAATTTCGTCACACCCCGCTGCCTTACCTGCTGCTGGCACCTCAGATTATTATCATCGCGGTGTTTTTCTTCTATCCGGCCGCTAAGGCGATTTATCTCTCTTTTATGCTGGAAGATCCATGGGGCATGTCATCGGTTTTTGTCTGGTTTGAAAACTATCAGATGCTGTTTGATTCCTCGGAGTACTTAGATTCCATCGGCTTTACGCTGCTATTCGCCGTTGTGGTTTCATTTCTTTCACTGGCGATTGCTCTGCTGCTTGCGGTCAAAGCCGATAATGTGCTGCATGGCCAAGGCCCGTATAAAATCACCCTCACCTGGGTGTACGCGGTTGCGCCTGCAGTGGCTGGCATCATCGGGGGCTTTTTGTTTAATCCGCACATCGGCGTGCTTAGCCACCTATTCAGTCAGTTGGGCTGGAATTTCAGCTTTCAGACCGACCCATTTTATGCCAGCGTAGCCCTGATTCTGGTTTCGGTATGGAAGCAGGTCTCCGTCAACTTTATCTATTTTCTGGCGGGTTTGCAGTCCATCTCTTATGCCGTAAAAGAAGCGGCCACACTGGACTGTGTCAGTGATTCAAAACGTTTCTGGACCATCACTTTCCCTCTGCTGGCTCCAACGGGCTTTTTCTTGCTGGTTATCAACCTGACGTACGCCTTTTTCGAAACCTTTGGCGTTATCGACACCATGACCTCTGGCGGCCCGGGAGGAACCACCACATCACTGGTATACAAAGTCTATCGTGATGGATTTGTGGGCGCCGATCTCGGTGGAAGCTCGGCTCAATCAGTCGTGCTGCTTCTGTTGGTACTGATCCTGACGTTCATTCAATTCCGCTTTGTCGAAAAGCGGGTGCATTACTGAGGAAAGAGCATGAAATCCAACAAACTTTCCGATCATCTGATCTTAATTCTCGGGGCTCTGTTTATGCTGGCACCGATCTGGCTGATATTTGCCAGCTCCACGCACGATCCTAATACGATCGTCAGTGACGGTCTACAGTGGCGGCTTGGCGATCATTTGGTGTCCATCTATCAGGAAGCTTGGGATAAAAGTCTCGGCTTCGCGGGCAACGTGACCGCGAAAACGATGATCATCAACTCTATGGTCATGGGACTGGGTTTTGCGATTGGCAAAATCATCATTTCCATGATGGCTGCATTCGCATTGGTTTATTTTCGCCTGCCTTATGCCGCCCTGTGGTTCTGGTTGATTTTTGTCACCCTATTACTGCCGCTGGAAGTTCGGATCATTCCGTCTTACGAAGTGGTATCCAGCCTCGGCATGCTTAACAGCTATACCGGATTGATTCTCCCCCTGATTGCCTCTGCCACCGCGACTTTTTTCTTTCGTCAGTTCTTTAAAACCATCCCTGATGAACTGCTGGAGGCGGCTCAACTGGATAATGCCGGACCCGTACGCTTTTTCATTGATATTCTGTTTCCACTTTCCAAAACCATGATGGCGGCGATATTCATCATTATGTTCGTCGTCGGCTGGAACCAGTATTTGTGGCCAATCATGATGACCACCGATGAGAGCTATAACACCATCGTGATGGGCATCAAACAGATACTCAACAACATCAATGAAACCAGCCTGCCCCGCTATGATTATGCCTTTGCCATGGTCATTCTGGCGATGCTGCCTCCGGTGGTGATCGTGATTGTATTCCAGCGCTGGTTTGTGAAAGGACTCGTCGAAAGTGAAAAGTAACGCCCTCATCAGCACACACAATGTACATAACATCGTAACCACCGCTCAGGATAGCCGTATGAATATGTTAGAACTTAAGAACCTGATCAAAACTTACGAAAATGGCCATCAAGCGGTCAAAGGCATCAACCTGGCCATCCGACAAGGTGAATTTATCGTTTTGGTCGGTCCATCTGGGTGTGGAAAATCCTCCGTACTGCGCTCTATTGCCGGGTTGGAAGCCATCAGTGACGGTGAGATCCACCTTGGAGGCCGCCGGGTAGACAGCGAAAAGCCAGCCCTGCGTGACATCGCCATGGTTTTTCAGAATTACGCGCTCTACCCACATATGAGTGTTTACGACAACCTGGCGTACGGACTTAAAAACCGTGGTGTGGATAAAACCACTATCGCCAGCAAAATTGCCTCCGTCTCGAAGACACTCAAAATTGAAGACTATCTGGACAGGAAACCGGCCAAGTTATCCGGAGGTCAGCGTCAGCGCGTCGCCATGGGACGGGCAATCGTTCGCGACCCTCAGTTATTCCTGTTTGATGAACCGTTGTCGAATCTGGATGCCTCACTTCGCGCCCACATGCGACTGGAAATTAAAAAGCTGCAACGTGAGCTCGGCGTAACCAGCATCTACGTAACCCACGATCAGGTGGAAGCCATGACACTGGCCGACCGTATCGTTGTACTCAATCAAGGTGATATTGAACAGATTGGCACTCCGGCAGAAGTCTACCACCAACCCGCCAGCACGTTCGTCGCCAGTTTCATCGGCAGCCCGGCGATGAATTTCCTCCCCGCAACGCTGGATAAGGGCTATCTGACGTTTGGCGAGCAGCGCATCTATCTGCCCGATTATGCTGACGTTGCTCACTGTAACGTAACACTCGGCATTCGTCCGGAGCATGCGGAACTGTCGCCATCAGAACACACCATGTCTCTGACACTGGATATCAGCGTTGTTGAGCCGCTTGGGCCTAACCAGTTGGTGCACGGACAGGTACAACAGGCACCTTTCATCGCCGTCACACCCGAAGTGGCCTTTGATACGGCTCAGCCATTAACGCTTCACATCGCACCTTGCAACCTGCACCTGTTCGATGACAACGGCAAGCGTATGTGCCCTTTCGCGCTGACTCAACAAACCGTAGCTTAGAAGGATTACCGTGAGTTTATCTTCCAGACAAAAAGAGATACTCAGCTATCTTCAGCAAGCGCACGGCGTGCTATCGAGTTCACTGCTCTCAGAAAAGTTCGCCGTGTCAGTACAAACCATACGTAAAGATATGAACGATCTGAGCGACAAAGGTATGGTACGTCGCGTACACGGCGGGATTACCTTACCGAGTGACAATGACAACCTGTCGTTTACCAATCGCGACATGCTCAACCTGTCCGCCAAACAAACCATTGCACAGTGTGTGGCCGATGAGTTGCCCGAAGGTAGCAGTATTTTTCTTGGTATCGGCACCACCCCAAAGCATGTTGCGCATGCGCTGCTCGATCATCCTGGCCTGACGGTTGTCACTAACAACATCAACGCCGCCTTAACGCTCAGTCGCAACCCGAATGTGGCTGTGCATCTGGCCGGAGGCGCCGTCCGTTCATCGGATGAAGATACGGTTGGCGAATCCGCCACCCACTTTTACCGCCAGTTCAATATCCGCATTGGTATCTTCGGTGTGGGTGGTTTAGGTGATGGTGGCCAGTTACTGGATTTCACGCCGGAGGAAGCGAGCCTGACCCGCGCCATCATTGAACAAAGTGAACAGTGTTGGTTAGTTGCAGACAAAACCAAGTTAGGGCGTTATGCTCCGGTGGTCAGCGGTAAGCTGTTTGAAATACAAAGAATGTTTGTCGACGAAGACACCATCGACATCGCGCGCCTGTGCCAGTTGAATCAGGTCGAGTTGGTGGTTGCCCAGTCTCGTGAGGAATAATTATGTCGCCAATAATTGTCGGTCACCGTGGTGTGGCCGGTCACTATCCGGAAAATACCCGCGTCAGCGTTCAGGCCGCCATCGATATGGGGTTGAAATGGGTCGAAATCGATGTTCAGCCAACCAGAGACAACGTCCTGATCGTCTGTCATGACCACACTATTGACCGTTGCAGTAACGGCAAAGGACGTGTTGATCAGTACACGCTGGCCGAGTTACAGCAGTTTGACTTTGGTCAATGGTTTTCAGCCCAATTTGCCGGCGAACCCGTCATGACACTGGCTGAACTGCTTCAACTTGCAGCGGAGCACGGACTGGGGCTCAACATTGAAGTCAAAGTGGATCGTCACGATGTAGCCAGCGTCGCTGCCCAATTGAAAGAGCAGTTGGACCAAGGCCCTCTCCCGCAATCGCAGATCCTGTTGTCCAGTTTCAGTCACGGAATTATTCGTGAGTTGCATCAGCATTGTCCAGGCTACCGTTTAGGCGTGCTGAGCGAACGGCTTTCAAAAAAAGACTGGGACGTTCTGCGCGAAGTCAACGCCTTCAGTTGTAACCTGAACTACACCTGGACCTCGGAAAAACACATCGATGAGCTGCACCAGCATGGCTATCAGGTGTGGTGTTACACCGTCAATCGGGCAGAGAAATTTAAACATCTGGATAAGGTGGATGCTATCTTCACCGATTACCCGGAACGTTTGTTAACCCTCGGTTGTGCATCATCATGATAATAGAGCCTTCCATTTGGATTTGGGTACCACTAGCGCTGGCAACACTGGCTGGGCTGCTTGGCCAGCCCAAAACCAGTTACGGTTTGTTGGCCGCTGCGATTTTTGGTGCGTTGCTGGAAGAGCGTCTGTCTCTTCAGGCGTTAGCTACTGTACTGATCGGTTTGGGTGTGGCCTTTTTTGCACCTCGCCAGGACAGTGTCTGGAAAAAAGCCATTGCATATGGGTTCGTGCTGATCTGGTCGCTGGCCATGTTTGCGCACTTACTGCCTGGCTTTGCCAACCTGAAAGTACTGCACAGTGTCGTTAGCGGCCCCCAGAGTGTGCCGTTCAACATGCATCTCAACCTCGACAAACCCTTGGTGTTTTTCGCCTTGCTATTGGCTTATCCGGTGTTGCTCGGTCAAGCTAAGACCGTCAACCTGAAAGTCTTATTGGCCTCTTCAGCACTGTTGATCGTCCTACTCCCGATTGCCACTGGCACCGGGGCAATTCGACCTGAGCTGACACTGCCTGACTGGTGGTGGCTATTTGCCCTGAACAATCTTCTCTTCACCTGTGTTGCCGAAGAGGCGTTATTTCGTGGTTTCATCCAACAATCTCTCACACGACGCTTTGGGTGGGTCGCAGGGCTGGTCGTCGCCAGTTTGTTATTTGGCCTGGCTCATTTCGCTGGCGGCATCACGCTAGTTCTGTTCGCTACGCTGGCCGGGTTAGGATATGGCCTGATGTTCCACTTTACCGGACGATTATCGGTCGCTGTGACCGCACACTTCTTGTTTAACTTTGCCCATCTGATTTTCTTTACCTACCCCGTCGCCATTAGGTAAATTCCCCCAAACAAAACACCGGATCAACGTATCCGGTGTTTACATTCATGTTATTAATATATCTGTGACAACTGCGTGTTACAGATTGATTAAAAACGAATAATTCTCGTTTTTTGCATTTTTATCCTAAGGTTTGGTGATTTTATAAAACTCCAGGGAGGAGATAATGAAATATACCAAAACGTTACTGGCTATGGTTCTTTCCGCCACTTTTTGTCAGGCTTACGCCGAAGACAAAGTGTGGATCTCAATTGGTGCGGACGCCAATCAAACGGTGATGAAGTCCGGGGCAGAATCCATTCTTCCGAATTCCGTCGCCAGCAGTGGTCAGGTGTGGGTTGGACAAGTCGATGTCGCTCAGCTCGCTGAGCTTTCGCATAATATGCACGAAGAGCATAATCGCTGTGGTGGGTACATGGTACACCCTTCAGCGCAAAGTGCGATGGCGGCAAGTGCAATGCCCACTACGCTAGCCAGCTTCGTGATGCCACCGATTACACAGCAGGCGACCGTCACGGCGTGGCTGCCTCAGGTTGACGCGTCACAGATCACCGGGACCATCAGTTCGCTGGAGAGCTTCACCAACCGTTTTTACACCACCACTTCTGGAGCTCAGGCCTCGGACTGGATAGCCAGCGAATGGCAGGCTCTGTCAGCCTCTCTGCCCAATGCCAGCGTCAAGCAAGTGTCTCACTCAGGCTACAACCAAAAGTCGGTCGTTATGACCATTACAGGCTCAGAAGCGCCTGACGAGTGGATTGTGATTGGTGGTCACCTTGATTCGACCATTGGTTCACACACCAACGAACAAAGTGTTGCACCGGGTGCGGATGATGATGCTTCGGGTATCGCAGCCGTCACTGAAGTGATCCGTGTGCTGTCAGAGAACAACTTCCAACCAAAACGTAGCATTGCCTTCATGGCTTATGCCGCTGAGGAAGTCGGCTTGCGTGGTTCACAAGATCTGGCGAATCAGTATAAATCCGAAGGTAAAAACGTGGTTTCCGCCCTGCAACTGGACATGACCAACTACAAAGGTTCTGCCCAAGATGTCGTGTTTATCACCGATTACACTGACAGCAACTTCACTCAATATCTGACGCAGCTAATGGACGAGTATTTGCCGAGTCTGACTTACGGTTTCGATACTTGCGGGTACGCCTGTTCTGATCACGCATCATGGCACAACGCCGGCTACCCCGCCGCCATGCCGTTTGAGTCGAAGTTCAACGATTACAATCCGCGTATTCACACCACTCAAGATACGTTGGCGAACTCCGATCCAACCGGCTCTCATGCCAAGAAGTTCACTCAGTTAGGCCTTGCTTATGCGATTGAAATGGGCAGCGCAACCGGTGACACGCCAACACCAGGCAATCAGCTGGAAGATGGCGTGCCTGTCACCGATTTGTCTGGTAGCCGAGGCAGCAACGTATGGTATACGTTTGAACTGGAAACCCAGAAAAACCTGCAAATCACCACCTCTGGTGGCTATGGTGATCTGGACTTGTATGTGAAGTTTGGCAGTAAAGCCAGCAAACAGAACTGGGATTGCCGCCCATATCTCAGTGGGAACAACGAAGTCTGTACGTTCAACAATGCTTCACCGGGCACCTACTCCGTCATGCTGACAGGGTACTCCAACTACAGCGGAGCCAACCTGAAAGCCAGCACTTTCTGACATACGTCACTAAAAAAGCCCTGAGCATAATACTCAGGGCTTTTGATTATAGACGTGCAGTAATCACGTCAATCTCCTGCTGCCATTTGGCCTGCAGCGCTGGCTTCTGATGTTTGGGCTTGCGCCGTTTATCGTCTTCCAGCAACTGTTCCAGTTCCAACAAACGTTCTAATAACGCATCATCGTCCTGTTGTGGCTCCACCGGAGAGTGACAAGCAGCTAAACGATCGAAGTCACTTTGCCGTCCAACGTGACCATCCGCATGCAATTGCTGATAGACCTCTTCCACGCTCAGGTACTCCGTTAACTCGCCATGTTGGATCAGCCAGAACCGATTACAGCTTTGCTCTATCAGCTGTCGGTCGTGACTCACGATCAGTGCTCCCCCCGGATACGTTTTCAAGGTCTCAAATAACTCTTCTTTTCCTTCCAAATCCAGGTGGTTGGTTGGCTCGTCGAGAAACAGCATGTGGTAGCGCGCCAGCGTCAAACCAATAAACAACAACCTGGCACGCTCACCACCACTTAATGACGAGACGCTTTGCTGATGACGCTGATACTCAAACCCGGCGCTAATCAACGCCTGTTTGCGCATATCATCGCTCAATGGTGCAAAGTCGCTCAGCGCTTCATTCAGCCCTGCCTCATCTTGTAGCTGTTGCAACGACTGATCGTAGTACCCCAATTTACATTGAGGATGGAGTTTGACACCGACAGTCTCGCGCTGTTGATAGTAGCTGTAGAGTTGCTTAAGCAATGACGATTTCCCCGTCCCATTGCTGCCCATGATCGCCACCCGGTCGCCGCTTTTTACCTGCTTGTTGACGACATCAAACAGATGGACGGCTGACTGTGGAGGCCTAACACTCAATTGTTCGATATCGATTAAGCGATTGGCCGGCAGCGCATCGCCCTGCAAACTGAGAGTCCATGGAGCCCCGTCTGTCAGGCGGGTTTGTTGCTCGACCAGACGCTCTTTTCTGGCCTGCATGGTTTTGGCTTTACGGGCTAGATCTTCGTTGTCGTAAACCTTACCCCAGGTTGCTAGGCGTTTCGCACTCTGCTCCAGACGATCAATCTCTTTTTGCTCACTGGCATGACGCTGCAAATCTGCTTCGTCCCGCTCGATCAGAGCGCCCCGTGCCAGAGAACAAGGCATCGAAAAGTGATGCAAGGTGCGATCTCGCATGATCCAAGTAGCATTGGTTACCCGGTCAAGCAATGCCTGATCATGTGAAACCACCACAAAGGAGCCTTTCCAGTGATTCAGAAAGTTCTCCAGCCACAACAGTGCTGGTAAGTCTAAATGGTTGCTCGGCTCATCCAGTAACAGCAGATCCGGTTGATTGATGATCGCCCGGGCCAGCAGCAGGCGCATGTGTTGTCCACCACTCAGGCTGCCAACGGTCAGGTGCCAGTCTGAATCTGAAAAGCCCAGCTCAGACAATAACTGTTCAGCTCGCCAGATTTCACCTTGGCTGACTTTCTCCTCTAATGCCTGGATGAGGGTCGCCTGCGCCAGACGTTGAGGCAGGTGTTGTTCGACATAAGCCAGTATGCAACGGTTAGCGATGATGACTTGCCCGTTGTAGTCCTGTTCAACACCACTGATTTGTTTAAGCAACGTGCTTTTGCCACAACCATTGTGGCCAATCAGACCGATGCGGTCGCCTTGATTGATGGTAAAACTGACCTCTTCAAACAGAGGAGAAGAAGCAAAAGAAACGCTTAGTGATTGTGCAGATAGATAAGTACTCATAAAAACTCAAGAATTTTGGGCGCAAAGCGCCTTTGTCAGTTGCTGACAATAATTCTCCGAGCTCGAGTGAAGAGAACTCTTTTTGATTGCTGCCTTGCGGCAGTCATAGATTCTAAATTTCGCTCAAGTCGGGATTATCGCAGCGCGAAGTCACAAACTCTTGAGCGAACCTCTATAGCAAAGAAGCGTGCGTTGAACAAACGACACTGATGCATAGGGGACCTCCTTTTCAACGTTGAGGGAAACAGCACGTTTCCGGTGATTCGGTAACATAATCATAAACACAGGCGCCATACTCAGGCAAATACTGTGTCGAATAACAACGCGTAACTGCCTGTCTGATCTCAGTTTCTTTGCCTCAAAGTCAAAAAAGCCCGTTAGCAGACACCTAACGGGCAAAGGTTGAGAGAAATTCTGTCAGATTACTGCGCGTCCGGCTGATTCTCCGGCGCGGCTTCAACGAACGCCGGTAGCTGGTTTAAACGCTCCACAATGGCACCTAACAGCGGAAAGTCTGTCATATCGATACCAAAGCGAATCGCGTTGTAAACCTGCGGGACCAGGCAAACATCGACCAGTGAAACGGTATCACCGACGCAGTATTGCCCTGCCCGACCTTCCAACTTGTGCTCCAGAGCCCGAAAGCCGGTTTCGATCCAATGACGAATCCAAACTGACTTCTGTTTCTCTTCAACGGACAGTTCGTTAGTCAAGTATTGCAGCACTCTCAGATTGTTCAGAGGGTGGATATCGATGGCAATGTCCTGAGCCAACGCCTTGGCTGCAAAACGTGCCTCACCGAACAGTGGTGTGATTGGGCAATCGGGATAACGTTCATCGAGATAATCAATAATTGCTAACGACTGGTTAAGCACCATCTCACCATCCACCAGAACCGGAACCAGTTGACTTGGATTCAGCGCTTGATACTCGGCGCTGTGTTGCTCACCACCGTTGTTCACCAAATGAACCGACTTTTGCTGATAGGCCAGTCCTTTCAGATTCAGAGCAATGCGAACCCGATAGGCTGCAGAAGAGCGCCAATAACCATAGAGAGTGCGTTCGGACATCAGTACTTCACCACTTTTTGGTTTATGGCACCAAAGATACTGTGCCCATCCTGATCCCGCATTTCGATACGGATGGTGTCACCAAATTTCATGAAGCTGGTTGATGCCTGGCCATCACGAATGGTTTCAATCATGCGCACTTCTGCTATACAGGAGTACCCGACCCCACCTTCAGAAATTGCTGTACCGTAGTCTGTCCCTTGTTTGTTCGACACAGTACCAGACCCAATGATTGCCCCGGCAGACAGCGGACGCGTTTTCGCCGCATGCGCCACCAGTTCAGGGAATTCAAAAGTCATATCAACCCCTGCATTCGGACAACCAAATGCTTCTCCATTGTAGAAAGACAACAATGGCAAGCTGACTTTACCACCATCCCATGCATCACCCAGTTCATCGGGTGTCACGGCAACCGGTGAAAACACCGAAGAAGGCTTGGACTGGAAGAAACCGAACCCTTTTGCCAGCTCGGCAGGAATCAGTCCGCGTAATGACACGTCATTGACCAGCATCAACAAGCGGATCGACTGCGCCGCCTCCTGTCTGCTGGCGCCCATCGGTACATCCCCGGTCACAACCGCCACTTCGCCTTCGAAATCGATGCCCCACTCTTCGCTACCCAGTGGTATGTCATCACAAGGACCGATAAACGCATCGGAGCCTCCCTGATACATCAGTGGGTCAGTCCAGAAACTCGGTGGCATTTCCGCGCCACGGGCTTTGCGCACTAACTCAACATGGTTGACATAGGCGGAACCATCCGCCCACTGATAAGCGCGGGGCAACGGCGATTCACACACCGACGGGTCAAATGGCATCTCATTCACCAGTTCACCGGCATTCAGCGCCTGATAGACTTCCTGTAGCTGGGACTCAACACGCGGCCAGTAATCCAGCGCCTGCTGCAGATTCTCCGCCACATCCGGTACCGGAACACATTTGCTCAGATCGCGGCTTACCACCACGAGCAAGCCGTCGCGAGATTTGTTTTTCAGGGTTGCTAACTTCATTTCTTATCCCTATTTTTCTGGATGCTCTTTCCAGCTGTAGACGTATTCTTTGTTTTCAACCTGTTGCGCTTGCGGGCTGAAGTTCAATGCGTGACGGGTATCGATCATGACCGCCACTTCATCGGTAAATTTCTTCTTGTATTCGCGTCCGGCTTTAAATGCTTTCGGGTGCGGGCCGTGCGTAAACCCGGCCGGATGAAATGTCACCATGCCAGCTTCAATGTTGTCGCGGCTGAAGAAATCTCCCGCGTGGTAGAACAGTACTTCGTCGTAGTCGTCGTTGTTGTGATAAAACGGGACTTTTAACGCGCCCGGATCGCTCTCAATCGGACGAGGCACAAACGTACATACCACAAATCCCTGCCCCACAAAGGTGGTGTGCGCCGAGGGTGGCAAATGATAACGATGTGACATCAATGGGCGAATGTCTCGCCAGTTGAGTTTGACCACCGCCAAATCGCCGTGCCAACCAACTGCGTCCAATGGATTAAACGGGTACGTCACCACGCTGACCTGACCGTGACGTTTGAGGTGAACCTGAGTCTGATCCTCGGAGTATTGCGCACGAAATGATTCGTTGATCGACGGTACTTGAAGCACCGCAGGGTCAAACACCGCGTGGTTGCCGACCAACCCTTTTTCAGGCAGAGAATAGGCCGCATCGGTATTTTCAATCATCAACACGAACATCGGCGCTTTGGGTTCAAGCCGCCAGTTGGTCGAGCGTGGGATCATCACATAATCCCCTTCACCAACTTCCAGATGACCATAATCACAATACAGATCGGCTTGGCCCTGATGGATAAACAGCAGTTCATCCCCGTCGGCGTTACGGACCAGAAAATCCATTTTTTCGTCCAGTCGCCAAATGCGCACCTTACAATCGGCATTGTGCAGCAAATCCGGCACTGCCCATGGAGAGTGCTGGGCGGCAGTTTCAACCAGATTAAAATTGAAAGCACGCGGTCGTAGCTCGCCTTCCCATTCGCTCCAACCCGTGGGGGCGTGCTGATGGTGGAAATGGGCCGCTGGGCCGAAGAATCCACTTCGGCCCGCTTCCCGTTCATAAATCGCCTCTTCCGGAAAATCTGCGTGTGCCTGACGAGAACACACTCCCTCCCGGTGAGGGAATGTGATCCATTTATGCATCGCTCAGCACTCCAC
>NZ_WXWO01000010.1:0-28429 GCF_009904845.1 Vibrio sp. V38_P2S17PM301
ACATGATATTTACAATTCCATCGCGTGTGCGCTAAGCTCTTTTCGTCCCCCATTGGGACCCCCTTTCAATTCTTAATTAACTCTTGCAGTTGCCAGACCACAAGACGTTTTTATCAAATTGAAAGGGGTTATATAACTAACTTATAGCTGTAAGCTTTACGGAACCCCCAGCCTAGCTGGGGGTTTTCTCCATACAAAAAAAGAGAGGCCAGTGGCCTCTCTTTGCTATCCGTAACGCTGCAGAATTATTTGGCAACCATCACCATCGCAGGGCGAATGACGCGGCCGTTCAGCTGATAACCTTTTTGCATCACAAACATCACCGTGTTGGACTCATGGTCAGCACTCTCTTGAGTCGACATTGCTTGATGCAGTTCTGGATTGAACGCTTCACCTTCCGGGTTGATCTCTTTCAGACCAAACTTACTGATGGTATCGATAAAGGTTTTGTGTGTCAGCGTAATCCCTTCCAGGATTGGCTGAACCACTTCGCTTTCCGTATCCGCCGCCTGAATCGCACGCTCAAGGTTGTCAATAATCGGCAACAGCTCTTCAGCAAACTTGTTCAGCGCAAATTTACGCGCTTTGTCAATTTCCTGCTCAGTACGACGGCGCATGTTCTCAACTTCGGCTTTTGCACGAAGTACGGCGTCCTGCTGTTCTTTCACTTTCGCTTCGCTTGACAGCAACGCCGCTTCTAATTGTGCGATCTTCGCTTCAGTCTCATCCAGCGCCGATTCTTCGTTCCATTCGATATCCGCATCTGTGCCTACCGCTTCCGCTTCAGTATCGACCTCGACCGTCTCTTGCTGTTGCAGCTCTTCTTCGTGCATCTTTTTTTCTTGGTTGCTCATGATATCTCCAGAATTCAACTTTCTTTTGGGTTTGAACCTGCTATTTCTTTAAGGTTCAGACACATAAAAATTCGCATAATAGGGTAACTTGCCATTATTATGGGGATGAAGATTTTTGATTCAAGCCCATTTCGATTGGAAAGCTTATGAAAAAACCGTTTAACGTGATCGCCATTATTGGGAAACCCCGGGATCAGCAGGCAATACAGACACATAAAGATCTGTATTTGTGGCTGACAGCCGAAGGCTACCATGTACTGATTGACGATCGTTTGAGCGACATTCTCGACGACATCCCGTCAAAGCAGTTTGCCAGCCTGATTGAACTTGGTCATGTGGCGGATCTGGCGATCGTGGTCGGCGGTGACGGAAACATGCTTGGTGCTGCCCGGGTACTGTCGCGTTTTAACGTCTCCGTCATAGGTGTCAATCGCGGCAATCTTGGCTTTCTGACTGACTTAAACCCTGAGGACTTCCAACAAGCGCTGCATAAAGTTTTGCAGGGCGAGTATATGGAAGAAGAACGTTTTCTGTTAGAGGCCGAAGTGCACCGCCACGGCCAGGTAAAAAGTCATAATGCGGCGCTCAACGAAGCGGTACTTCATCCGGGCCAAGTCGCACACATGATTGAGTTCGAAGTCTACATTGATAACAATTTTGCCTTTTCACAGCGTTCGGATGGCATCATAGTGTCCACTCCAACCGGTTCGACGGCCTATTCACTGTCCGGTGGCGGGCCAATCTTGTCTCCGAGCTTAAACGCCATCAGTTTGGTACCCATGTTTCCACACACCCTGTCGAGCCGCCCCTTGGTGGTCGATGGCAATCGAAAAATCAAACTGGTTGTCTCCCCAGACAATCGCGGTACGCAGGAAGTCAGCTGTGACGGCCAAATCTCGTTGCCAGTATCACCGGGCGATGAAGTCCATATTTTCCAAAGTCCGAACGTACTTCGCCTGATCCATCCCAAAGATTACAGCTACTACCACGTTTTACGCAAAAAGCTAGGGTGGTCGAGTAAACTGTTTTAATTCCTTCTCCGTCAGGGCAATGCATTGCCCTGACGGCCTATGCTCACGCCTTTGGCAAACCGCCCACCTCCCCGTTTTTTCTTCTTCATCATCACTCCCTTTCGCTGTCAAAACGCCGGTTTCCAAGTTACCGATCTTGCTCACAAAAAAATTTTGCCTCCCGTCTTTACTGTATAAAGAAACAGTATATACTGCACTTATATACAGTATTGTTCATTTAAACAGGTATCTAAAAATGCTGGCTCATCTAAGTGTTAATAATTTTGCGATTGTTAAGTCTTTACAACTCGAGCTATCTGCGGGGATGACCACCATCACAGGTGAAACCGGTGCTGGTAAGTCCATCGCCATCGATGCGCTTGGTTTGTGCCTGGGTGGTCGGGCTGAAGCCAGCATGGTACGTCAGGGAGAAGAAAAGACGGAAGTCAGTGCGGCTTTTCATCTCGACAACAATATTCACGCAACCCGTTGGCTAGAAGATAACGACCTGCTGGACGGCAGCGAATGTATTTTGCGCCGTACCATCACCAAAGAAGGCCGCTCAAGAGCCTTTATCAACGGCAGTCCGGTCCCCCTTTCTCAACTGAAATCACTCGGCCAGTTGCTGATCAATATTCACGGCCAGCATGCGCATCATCAATTGATGAAAAGTGAGTATCAGTTGGCCATGCTGGATCAGTATGCCGGACATCTTAACCTGCTGAAAAGCACCCGTAATGCCTATCAAAAGTGGCGTCAGGCGGATAACAACCTGAAGCAACTCAAGGAAAACAGCGCCGCCAATCAGGCACAGAAGCAGCTGCTGGAATATCAAATCAAAGAACTCAACGAGCTATCCCTTGGTGAAGATGAATTTGAAGAACTCGAGCAAGAGCACAGACGTCTGTCAAACAGCGGCGAACTCGCCTCTACCTGTCAGCAAGCCATTGAACTTATTTACGAAGGTGAAGAGGTTAATGCTCTTGGTATTCTCCAATCAGCCAGTCAGTCCCTGATCCAATTGGCGGAGCTGGATGAAAAGTTGGCTGAGCTGCCGAACATGCTGGCCGACGCCATTATTCAGATTGAAGAAACCAACGGTGAACTGCGCAGCTATCTGGATGGTATTGACGTGGACCCGTCCCGAATGGCTTATGTGGAGGAACGTTTTTCTAAAGTCATGTCGATGGCTCGCAAGCATCAGGTACTGCCCGAAGTGCTGTATTCGCATCATCAGGACCTTCTGGCTCAAGTCGATGCTCTGGACTGTTCCGATGAAAGATTGAGTGAGCGGGCACAGGACGTCGAGGAAAAATATCAGGCCTTTATCAACAGTGCAGAAAAGCTGAGCAAATCGCGTTGCCGTTACGCTAAGGAACTGAACAAGCTTATTACCAGCAGCATGCACGAACTGAGTATGGAAAAAGCGCAGTTCTGTATTGATGTGGACAACAACAATCATCGTCCTTCTCCACTGGGCCTGGATACGGTCACTTTCTTAGTGTCCACCAACCCTGGACAGCCGCTGCAAGCCATTTCAAAAGTGGCGTCTGGCGGCGAACTGTCGCGTATTTCACTGGCCATTCAGGTCATCACAGCGCAGAAAGTGGATACACCAAGCCTGATTTTTGATGAAGTCGATGTCGGTATCAGCGGTCCGACCGCAGCCGTGGTAGGAAAAATGCTGCGTACACTAGGAGAGTCCACGCAGGTGCTGTGCGTCACCCATTTACCTCAGGTCGCTGGCTGTGGTCACCAGCAACTGTTTGTTGCTAAGCAGACTAAAGCAGGCAAAACCGAAACACAAATGCGGTTGTTGGATGTTGAGCAACGCGTGTCCGAACTGGCTCGCCTGCTTGGCGGCAGCCAAATCACAGAGAGCACACTGGCCAACGCCAAAGAATTATTGATTGCCGCCTAAACGCGAGTCAAAAAGTCCATTTCGTTGGCAAATTTGCTTCGTTATTGCAACCAAATTCAAAATTCATGGTCAGAAACAATTCAAACAGCAGGGAGCTTTTTACATTAGCTCCCAGCTTGTTTATTATCAGCCCAGTTTAATGAATAAGTAGCTAAGAATTTAAGTATGCAATTGAAGAAGTGGTTAATCGCAGTTCCACTGGCGATGACAATGTTGACCGGCTGTTCTCTGCTGGAAAAACTGGTTTATCGCATCGACATCAACCAAGGTAACTACGTTGAGCAGGAAGCGGTCGATAAGTTGAAGTTTGGCATGACCAAGGAACAAGTACGCTATGTGCTTGGCTCTCCGATGCTCATTGAAAACGGCTACCCGAATACCTGGTACTACATTTATCACCATACCGAGGGTCACAACGATTCGGTACAAAAAAATCTGGTGGTGAATTTTAACGATGCCGGTGCTCTGACAAAAATTACCGGAGACTACCCTGCCAGTGAAGGATTCTTCGAAGGCCTGAATTGATCGCCGCTCTCCACAGACAACAAAGGCTCACCACTGGTGAGCCTTTTCACTTTGGAGCTGACATCGTCTATTCGTCGTGTTTACGTTGAGCATTGGGTTTTCCCCCGGTGACCGGGTCGGCTTTGCCTTCCATTTTGGCCTGCTCAGCACGTTTGCGGCGAATCTCTTTGGGATCCGCCAGTAACGGGCGGTAGATTTCAATCCGGTCACGATCACGCACAGTTGCATCCAACTTAATGTTGCGACTGAACACTCCGACTTTATTTTTTTTCAAATCAATTTCCGGATAGAGCTCCAGCACACCGGATTCACGAATGATCTCTTCTGCCGTCATGTTCTTATTGACGACCAATGCTATCACTCGCTGCTCTTGAGGTAGGGCATACACCACCTCAACATGAATCATGTCTGATTCAATACTCATAACACTCGTAAACCTGTTTTGCTCGTTTGGTAAACGCATTGACCATATTGCTGGTTAGTTCATTGAAGACCTTACCAAACGCCATTTCAATCATCTTGCTGGAGAATTCAAACTCCAATTTCAGCTCGACTTTACAAGCCTGTTCATCAAGCGGAGTAAAAAACCACCCTCCTTTGAGGGTTTTGAACGGGCCGTCCACCAGCGTCATCAGTATCGCCGTGCCCGGCGACAGTTCATTTGCGGTGGTAAACGTCTTACTGATCCCGGCTTTCGAGACATCGACTGAAGCCGTCATTACGCTGTCTGATGATTCATGGACACGAGCACCGGAACAACCGGGCAAAAACTCCGGATAGCGTTCCACATCATTGACCAGATCAAACATCTGCTCGGCGCTAAAAGACACCAGAGCGGAGCGGGTAACTTGCTTCATATCTACCTCTTGATACCTCGCCTGGAATTCAGGCTCTCACGGATTTTACTTTTATTCTCGTTAAGAGCAAATAAAAGGACTTCCTAACTGCAACCCAATCCGTATAATGCAGCCATTATGGCAAAGAAAAAATCCAAAACAAAAGCAGGTAGCAATACCATCGCTCTGAACAAAAAAGCACGTCACGAATACTTCATCGAAGAAGAGATCGAGGCGGGCCTGGAGCTACAGGGCTGGGAAGTGAAATCACTTCGCCAGGGTAAAGCCAACATTGCAGAAAGCTATGTGTACATGCGCGAAGGAGAAGCCTTTATCAGTGGCATGTCCATTACGCCGTTGACACAAGCATCTACTCACGTGGTCGCTAACCCGACACGCGTGCGTAAACTGCTGCTTTCACGCCGGGAGCTCGATAATCTGTTTGGCCGCATTAACCGTGAAGGAATGACACTGACGGCACTGTCGCTGTACTGGTCGCGTTCATGGGTTAAAATTAAGATAGGTGTCGCGAAAGGTAAAAAGCTGCACGATAAGCGTACCGACATAAAAGACAGAGATTGGCAACGCCAGAAAGCTCGTGTTATGAAGAGCAACAACCTGCGCTAATCTTAACCACTTAAACGCATATCACTGGACAGCTTAAGCTTTTCTGGTAGTATGCGAATCATACCTTGGGGCTGATTCAGGATTCGACGGGAATTTTGAAGTCTAAGGTGCATGCCGAGGTGCGGTAGGCCTCGTTAACAAACCGCAAAAAAATAGTCGCAAACGACGAAAACTACGCACTAGCAGCTTAATACCCTGCTTAGAGCCCTTCCTCCCTAGCTTCCGCTTGTAAGACGGGGAATCAAGGAAGGTCAAACCAAATCAAGCTGGCGTGGATTCCCCCACCTGAGGGATGAAGCGTGAGATCTAATTCAGGTTAGCCATTCGATCGCGTGTCGGTTCGCAGTTGGGTGGTGAAATTAAAGATCGACTAAGCATGTAGTACCAAAGATGAATGATTTTCGGACGCGGGTTCAACTCCCGCCAGCTCCACCAATTCATAGTTTAAAGACGTCCTATGGCGTCTTTTTTCTTGCCTGTAACAACCAAAAATCAACAACTTAGCGTCCATTAGCATCCAAGGACGTCTCACTACTTCTTTGATCTTTGGGTACACAACAGGGTACACTGGTTTTAATGAGTTAATCTGGTGTACCCAACATGGCAAAAATAACTACTCGTCTAACAGACAAAGATATCAAATCAGCGAAGCCCAAGGACAAAGAATACAACTTGTTTGATGGTGATGGCCTTCGATTACGTATCAAGCCTAACGGTTCAAAACAGTGGATCTTTAACTACTACAAACCCATTACAGGAAAACGAGCAAACCTTAGCCTAGGTAGATATCCAGACTTATCTCTTGCCAATGCTCGTAAAAATTCAATGGCAGCCAGAGAGCTACTAGCTCAGGGGATTGATCCTCAAGAGGAACGAAAACGCCAAGAACTCGTTCACAAAGAAATCTACGAACATACCTTTGCCAAAGTCTCTGAAGATTGGTTCAACCTCAAAAAGCACGAAGTCACTCCAGACTATGCTGTCGATATCTGGCGCTCACTAGAACTTCATGTATTTCCGCAAATAGCGAATACACCAGTAAAAGATATCGATGCCCCACTCGTTATTGATCTACTTAGACCTATCGAAGCAAAAGGCAGCCTAGAGACGGTTAAACGCTTATCTCAACGCTTAAATGAAATAATGAATTACGCGGCAAACTGTGGTCTTGTAAAAGCGAATCCATTAACAGGTATTCGAGCCGCTTTCAAAAAGCCCAAAAAAGAAAACATGGCAGCACTAGCACCAGATGAACTACCAGAGCTAATGGGAGCTATCGCCAATGCCAGTATAAAGCGTACTACTCGTTGTTTAATCGAGTGGCAACTACACACTATGACTCGTCCTTCTGAAGCCGCAGGCGCTAGATGGGATGAGATTGAGTGGGAAGAAAAGATATGGACCATTCCAGCCGAAAGAATGAAAAAAAGAAGAGAGCACCGCATCCCGCTCACTGAGCAGATGCTGGCGCTATTAGAAGTAATGAAGCCGATAAGCGGCCACCGTGAATACATATTTCCTTCAGATCGCGATCCGAAGAAACCATGTAACAGCCAAACGGCAAATATGGCTCTGAAACGTATGGGGTTTGCGGGAAGATTAGTTAGCCACGGTCTGCGGTCTCTCGCAAGTACTACACTCAATGAACAAGGTTTTGACCGTGACTTGATCGAAGCGTCACTGGCACACGTTGATGATAACCAAGTGCGTAGCGCCTATAACCGAACTGACTACCTTGAACGCCGCCGCCCTATGATGATCTGGTGGAGCGGGCATATAGAAGAGGCCGCCAAAGGCAGCCTTTCTGTGACAGGAACAAAGCAGTTGAAAGTAATTAGCTAAATGTATGAATTTCTTACTAACTCAAACTATAGGTGCCCTTCTGTACAGAACCAATCACTATTCGCAAGAGCTTGACATGAAACAACTTGCCAATGATTAATGAATAGAGGTGAGTCTATATAAGATGAGAGAAATGCTTTAAATTCCTCTGCTGTACTATCGTTCATAATTGTACTTCGTATTGTCACTATGAAAGTAACAAGATTGGCAGCTTGAATACTGTACCGTTTGGATAAATCAAAGTCTATAAAGTGCTGTTCAGCTCTAAGCTTATCATTCTCTTCCCATTCTTCAGGGGGAGATACATAAAAATCCAGCGCACACGGCGACCCTGGCAATACTTGTGCGAAAACCCACTGTTCCTGAAAAAAACACTCTTTGTCTAAATAAGGGTGGATTATCTGTTCATGATAAGCAGTCGCATAGTGCTCTCCCTTACCGTCCATATTACAGTCCCGGCAAGAAGGGAGAAGATTGAATGGTAAAATAGAAAACTGAGGAAAATGAGCTTTAGGTAGATAATGGTCTAGATTCTTAGGCCGTCCGATTCCGCCACAAAAAGGACAACTCTCATCGGCAGAGAGCATTAGAGCGTCATAGATCTCCCTTCCAGGCTTTTTGGTATTTCTAAAATAATACTCATATAGATTTACAAATTCCCTCTTTGAAACACCAGAATTAACAACTGACTCTTCATCGCCTTCAATAGGATCAATGGTAAAAAGTTCCCCACCCTCAGCTTTAACGCAGTAGTCTGCCGCAGATTCTCGTATTTCGTCACTCCCCTGATAAATTCTGTCTTTCAGATCCTTCTTTGACATCCCGTCAGTACATAGTTGAATAGCATCATTTATGGTGTGTTCCGGTGGTGAGAGTTTAATCATTTAATATCGGCCTTCTCTTTATGTAGGAGAAGCGCCTTCAAGATAGCTCTTGCCTCAAAACCAAGCTGATTATTGTACTGATTTAGAATCTCTTCATAAGTAAAACCGTCATCAACAGATTTGGATAAAAGCTTGTGGAAACCAGATTTCGTTACCTCTAAGCCAAAAACTTCTCTTGTCAAAATTCCTACATTTTCTCCAAAAGTTTCGATCTCAGGGCGAAGCACTTTTGTAACATCTCCAGATTTCAACACCTTCCACACACACGATTTCGGTACTTCTTGCAATACTACAGGAGAGTGAGTTGCGATGATCGCTACTCCGTTTCTATCATGAAGTAGTTCGCTCAAAGCTCGAATAAATGCAGATAGCAGCGGCGGATGTAAGTGGCTTTCAGGCTCGTCTATTAGAACTAACGTCTTTTCTTCGACAGATGCAACTAAACGCGTCAGTGTTTGCAAAACTACAGCATGACCAGAACTCATTGATGTCATTGCTTCCCAAATACCCCTTTTGGCTATCGAAGTAGGTTCTAACTCAAATCGACGGATATTCATTTCAGCAAAATTCTCATCTGACTCCAGAGTTTTTATTGCTTTGAAAAGCCGAACCTTTTTTTCTTTCTCCCCCAGACATAAAGCAAATGACCGATTGAAATCAACGTCCATCTCAGTCCGGGTTTTAAGCCTGTTCTCACCTTGTTTCTGACTTTTTAAGCCAACATAGTAATACCGAATTCCTTTACTTGGGTCTTGCTGTTCTTCTGGAGGAGTAAATGTATCAAACGCGCTAAACGATACTGACACTATGCAAGAGAAATAATCTTTCTCGAAAGCTTCTCCAGTGTTTGGATCAATGAAAAAGCCTAGTTTATTATTGATTCCTAGCCCACCTTGAACCATTCCATTCAACAATGTCGTTTTTCCGACACCATTTCTTCCAATGACAGCATGTATATTGGTACTAGGCACGGAACTGGCGTTAACCTCAAAACCCAGATTAATTGCGGAGAAAAGCCCATCAGTTGAGCGGTTAAAACTGAAACTGTAATCAGTGAGAAGCACCCCACCCTTAAGAACTCGTGAAAACTGCCCTTTAATGCTAGACAAACTTACACTCGCCAAAAAGTCAGTTCTAAAAACAGTTTCTTTCTGCGCAATTGCTAAATGATCTGATGAATACACAATATCATTGAGGCTTCTCAATAAGCTAAAACGAAGCGAACTAGGCAATTGCGCTAGCTTAGAGTAATAGTCAACGTCTATGCCTAATGAAAAATAATCGTTGCCTAATCGTTCAAAAATGGGAGAGAGACTCTCTGAGAGCTTCTCTTCGGAGATCTGATTGACAACACCGATTTTTACAAGGCCAAGATCTCTATACAACCCTTTGTCATCGTGAAGACTTACATTAAACAATGTACTAAAAGAAGACATTTCATTTTTGATCGGTGTTAGATAAACCGAGCTAACACCACTATGTGGAACAGCCTCTTGTCCAAATAAGATATGATAATTCATCAATAATGCTCTTCAATATAACCATACGCCTTGGCGAACAGTTCTTTGTCTTTTCCTAGCCCAAACTGAGCAAGCGTCAGTAACAATGCCTTTTGAATCTCTCTTGGGCCACTGTTCGAGCTTTGCCAGCCTTTAAAGCGTTTGGCTTTTACAATCTTGTCTATCTGCTCTACTACATCGCCGATTAGCTTTGGGGTGCTTTCGGGGCGAGTTTCTAAAAACAGTTTAGTTAGTGCTTGTTTGTTATCTTCTTGGGTTACTGGAGAATCGCCCGTTTCACGTTCGGCTTGAACTGTATCTTTAGCCGTATCAAGTAGCCCTTTCAGCCAGTCGATAGCTTTGATTACGCCTGCTTCATAATCCTGGCGTAGTTTTTCTAAACGCTCACCGAGAGCAATAAACTTCGGATTGCCGCTACCACGTAGGCGGCCCATTAGATCGATTTCTAACTGGCTTGCGCGCTTCTCTTGTTCTTTCTCAGTCAACGTGAAGATCGCATGCTCATCCATAACCAGCTCATCAATATCATCACGAATACGGTTAATGTCAGTATGCTCGTGAATCATCTTAATGGTTTCTGGACCTAACGCTGCCCACACGAGAGAACCTGTCTGCCCTACAGGGCGGACAGATTCATAGATTTGAACTAACCATTTATAATCAGCTCGATAAGGCGTTAAGAACGCATCTGGGTTAATCGCGGACCATAATTTAGCTAATACACCAAAAGAGGCCGCAAACTCATCGCGTTTCTCGTTAGTCGGTAAGCAAGCCTGCGCTGCCATAATACCTTCAAAGCCATCGATGGTTCTGTCGACGTTAGGGAAGAAGCTTAAGCACTTATCTAACTGGGCTGGCAGGAGCTCTTTAAAAGCCTCAATGCCCTCCACCACACCGTCGATTTCTTCAGGATCGTATGCCAGTGCGGTACGTAAGTTCTCAAACACGCCAAGGTAATCAATGATAAGGCCCATTTGCTTACTGACATTGTCTGTCTCGTACAAACGGTTAGTACGACACATTGCTTGCAACAAGGTATGGTCACGTAATGGCTTATCTAAGTACATGCAGTAACAGATAGGCGCATCAAAACCAGTCAACAGTTTTGCGGTCACAATCAGCAATTGAAGTGGTTGTTTTGGATCTTTGTAATCCTCAATCAAACTCTTCTGCTTTTGGTCATTGCCGTCTATCTCCTGCCAACGTTCAAAGTCTGACTCGATGATAGGAAGCTCAAGGTCTTGCTTCCATTTACGCCAGTCCTTGTTAACCTTGCCTTTCTTACTTGCGTCTTCATCTTTGATCGGTGCTTGGTCGACGTTCATGACCACTTCAACCGCATCAAAGCCTAGCTTCTTACCGAGTAAGTAATACATCTGAACACAAGCGTCTCGGTCATAGACTACAACCATGCCTTTCATCTGCTTCGGCTTTACATGGCTTACAAAGTGATTGGCAATATCTTCGCTTACTGCCGCCATGCGTTTTGGCGCCTTCAACATAATCGCTAAGCGGCCAGCACGTTTAGACAACGCCATTTTCTCATCATCATCCAGATCGTTGTCTTTGACCATTTGTTCAAAGGCTTCATCAATTGCGGCGCGATCCACACGAAGCTCAGCCAAACGTGGCTCGAACTTGACGGCATTGGTCGCCTTATCTCGTATAGATTGCTTATAGCTATAGCGGTTCATGTAACGCCCTTCATCCTCTTCAGCACCAAAGAGTTTGAATGTGTTACGATCGATACCGGAAATCGGCGTACCAGTTAAGCCATAGAAGTGAGCATGTGGTAGAGCCCAACGCATTTTATCGCCGAGAGAGCCTTCTTGAGTGCGGTGCGCTTCATCCACCAGCACGATAATGTTGTCACGACTATTTAGGCCGTTTTCATTACTCTCATCGATTTCAACGTCTTTAAACTTGAAGACTGTGGTGATCAAAATGCCGCGACTATCTTGTTCTATATGCTCGCCAAGCTTTCTGCAGCTTTGTACTTTGATGAGATTTTTAACATCGGCCCCACCGAAAGTTTCACTGATTTGGCTATCGAGATCTCGACGGTCTACCACAATTAGTACTGTAGGGTTTTTCAATTTGTTATCCGCACGGAGCATGCGAGCGGCATAGAGCATCAGCAGTGACTTACCTGAACCTTGGAAGTGCCAGATAAGTCCTTTTTTCGGATAACCATTTTTTACACGCTCAACAATTTGCTTTGCGGCTTCAAATTGCGGATAACGCGGTAATATTTTAATACGTTTAGGTGGCGTGTCTTTACCTGTCTTCACTGTTGAAAATAGTGCAAATGACTCTAACATTTGCAGCAAGGTTTCTGGATTCAGCAATCCTTCACAGCTATCAAGTACCGTAGCTAAGCTAGCTGGAATCTCATCTCGCTGTTCGGTTTTATGCCATGGCCCCCAATCTTTAACTCGGGCATTGATTGCACCGTAGGCAAAGGTTTTGCCTTCACTGGCGAAACACAGCAGGTTTGGCACAAAGAAGGGTTCAACGTTCTTCCAGTAGTGCTTTTTACCGCCCATAAAATCGGCGGCGCCGTCTTGCCAAGTCACACTTGGACGAGTAGCAGATTTTACTTCCCCCACCACCAGCGGAATACCGTTCACATACAAGACGATATCGAAGAACACCTCTGTCGCGGCAATGAAGTGAACCTGTTGAGAAACGACAAAGTAGTTGTTTTCAGGAGTATCAAAGTCAATCAACTTAATAGTGATGTGATCACCATTTTCACCAAACGGTAGGCTTTTCTCTGCCATCAACCATTCATGAAAATTCTCGTTGGCTTTGACTAAACCAGTATGCTTAGCTTCCAACATCAAGCCACGAAGTTTGTAGATCACCTCATCAGCATAATCAGGATTGTTGCCAATATCAGGGTTTAACGAACAAAGCGCGTCTTTAAGCCAAGTATCGACGAATATATCGTGAGTTTGCTTGGGTAAGCTTTCACCATGACAGTAATTCCACTTCACTCCGTCTAAGTCTTTTAAACGGTCAAGAATTCCATTCTCTGTGACGGTTTGTTCATTAAACATCTTATGCCCCGTTAATTATAGATGTTGCCATCTGAGTGGACTTTGACCTTGCTTCACTCAGTAGCATCGTTTCATTTTGAAATAAATTCCAAATATTGATAATTTCTGCTTGTTTACTGAAGCTTAATAGGGGTACCGGCAGCTTCTTTTGAGCTGTGATGCCTATGTACGCTCGAGTTGATTGCGCGGATAGTGACTTCAGTATCATTTGAAAGCTTCGACTGCGGAAATAAACCTCTAAAAATTTCGCAAGCAACCGACCTTCCTCATTAACTCGATAATATGTAACCTGAGGTGTGAGCATTATATAATCAGAAACTGCTGGTGTGACCGCCACAAGACCAACTGTTCCTTTATGACTAAGCAATATGTCTCCAGGATAAGAAAAACCAATGCGCAGTTTATCGGCTCGATCTTTGGCCAATCTTTTACAGCCCGCCACATCAACTTTGCCCAAGCTCAAGTCGCTGGCCATAACAAATGGAATTCCACTGGAAACATATTCCGAAGCCTTAGGATGGTCATTACCGTGGTTTCCATCTTGAATTTCGATTATGTCACCGGAGTCAATCAAGTCACCTACAGTTGTACATTCTTTTCCAAGTTTGGAAAGTTCATTTCCAATAATGCTCTCGCACAATTCTGATGCTGATAAGGATGCCCCTTCATAACATTCAATGCATTGATTTATTTTTTCAAGTAAACGTAGAGCCCTCTTTTGGGATTCGATTGGAGGAAACTCAAATTCCTGCGACTCTAATGTTTTCCATTTTATGGTCGGAGAAAGAGAGCCTTCTGAAATGGCAATTGCTCTGTTCATAAAGGCATCTGACTGCATGAAATGTGGTAGAAATTCGGGGAGAATTTTGTCACCTGTCGGTCGTATTACCATTCCATGCGCGGAAAAAATTCCGTCAAATGGGGCGAGAGCCACTCTTTTTAAATATGCATTTCGTTTGGCAAATAAAATATCCCCCTTCTTTATTGCAAGTTTTTGTCCTTTTAAAACAACATCACTCCCCCATCTTTTGACCTGCAAGCTTCCGCTATCAAGATGTTCCAAGCCGATATAGTATTTCTCGTCTCCCGGAACTGGATTTTTTCTCTCAGAGATTAGTTTTGCTACTTCTCCAAACTTCAATAGCTGTGAGCCTTCATTGTACTGCTTATCCATTAATGCTCCCACTTTGCTGGTCATTCTCATCACCAAGAGAGTCAGCTAGGTGATTTAGAAGGTTATTGGTTTGTTTTTTCAGTTGAACACGACATACTTTCCAAGATTCGATTGCATGCTCAATATCATAAGATTCCTCTTCAACCGTTGCCTGCACATACAGCGGAATCGACAAGTTGTAAAGGTTCTGTTGAATGGTTTCCATTTCAACCAAAGCCGTAATATCACTTTGCTTCTCTGGTGAAAAATAGGCATCACAGAGTACAGCTAAGTCATTATCAGACAGGTGACTATGAGCTCGCTCACGGGTTACATGTTGTACGCCATTAATAAACAACACCTTGTTTTTGCGCTCGGCGGGTTTATTGCAATTAAGCACCACCACGCAGGATTCCATCGGCGAGTTATAAAAAAGGTTTTTGCCTAGACCAATCACCGCTTCGATGATGTCTGATTCTATGATTTGTTTGCGGATCACTTGCTCAGAATCACGGAACAGCACACCATGAGGCCAAAGCATGGCCGCACGGCCAGTATCCGGTTTTAAGCTTTTGATGATATGGGTATAGAAACCGTAATCCGCACAACCTTGTGGTGGCACGCCGTACATATTGCGCCCATAAGGGTCAGCGGCAAATTTTTCACGGTTCCACTTTTTGATCGAATACGGCGGGTTAGCAAAGATAACATCGAACTGTTTAAGTTGATCGTTCTCGATAAACTTAGGGTCGCCTAGAGTATCGCCACGCATAACATCAAACTCTTCGATGTCATGCAGGAACATGTTCATGCGCGCAATGGCAGAGGTTAGCAGGTTTACTTCTTGGCCATACAAATGAACGCTACGCCACTCTTTACCCTGAGAACGCAGATCCATCACTGCATTAAGCAGCATACCGCCGGTACCGCAGGTTGGGTCGTACGCACTCTCACCCGGCTTAAGCTTCATGATACGTGTCATCAAATGAACAACGGTACGATTGGTATAGAACTCGGCAGCCGTATGGCCTGAATCGTCCGCAAATTTTTTAATCAGGTACTCGTAAGCCTCACCCAGGTCATCTTGAGCAACAGACTTAATGCCTAGTGGGATTTTGCTGAAATGCTGAATAAGGTCTGATAGCAAGTGATCTGGCAAGCGCTCTTTGTTGGTCCACTGCGCATCACCAAATACACCATGCAAACGTTCGTTCTTTGCTTCAATCAAACGCAAAGCATTTTGAATCGCGTCACCAATGTCTTTACTGGTATTGCGAACTTTCTCCCAGCTTGCTTCTTCTGGAATATCGAAACGGTGATACATTGACATCGCGGCATATTCAGCATCACCTTCGTGCAGCTCTAGCGCTTCGTTATACTCTTCTAGATATACATCCGATAGGCGCTTAAAGAACAGCAGTGGGAATACGTACTGCTTGTAATCAGATGCATCAATTTGACCACGCAGGAACTCGGCTGCGCCCCACAGTAGCTCTTCTAGTTTGTTTTTATTCATAGCTCAAAGCCCTCTTTGATTAATAAGGCTTCTAACTCTTGTTCAGCGGCATCTAAGGCTGCTAATTTTTGTTGGAAATCTTTCAACGCTTCTTCTACAGTAATGGTTTCTTCTTCTAGCGGCTTTTGTACATAACGAGCGATGTTCAAGTTGAAATCGTTCTCTTCAATCTCGCTATGTGGCACCCAACGTGCAACACCTTCAATGTCGTCTGCCTCCGGTCCCTTGGTGCGCATCTTCTGATAGATGTCATAGATCTCATCAGCTTGAGGCTCTGACAAAGTATTTTGCGCGCGACCTTTAGTGAAGATTTCTTCCGCATTCACAATCAGTACATGATCTTTATGCTCTTCTGGTCTTGCTTTACGCAACACGAGAATACAAGCCGGGATGCCTGTACCGTAGAACAGGTTCGATGCCACACCGATTACCGCCACGATGCAGTTTTCTTTTAACAACTTGGTTCTAATTCTACCTTCAGCACCACCACGGAAAAGCACACCATGTGGCAGCACTACCGCCATGCGCCCTTCACCGTTTAATGAAGCAAACATATGCTGGACCCAGGCGAAATCACCGTTGGTTTTAGGGGCTAAACCAAAGCTTGCACGCCCATAAGGATCACTTGTCCAATAATCATGTCCCCACTCTTTTAAGCTAAATGGAGGGTTTGCAATTACGCAGTCAAAATCTTCTAGTCGGTCATTTTTCAGGAACTTAGGGTCACGAAGTGTATCACCACGAACGATTTCAAAATCTTCTTGTCCATGTAGGAACAAGTTCATTCGAGCAATCGCTTCGGTAGTCAGGTTCTTCTCTTGACCTTTGATTTTAAGAAGACGTGGGTCGCCGCCACTCTCTTTAACGTGGTGGATGGTTTCAAGCAGCATACCGCCTGTACCACAAGCCGGGTCATAAACACTCTCATTGGCTTGTGGATCTAGAATATTGACCATAAGACGAACAATGGTACGCGGTGTATAGAACTCACCTGCTTTCTTGTTTGCTTTATCAGCAAAGCGCTTGATGAGGTATTCGTAAGCACGACCCATATCATCATTACGCACACTCGATACGCCAAGGTTAACCTTGTTGAAGTGATTGAGTAATGTCGATAACAGTTCGTCTGATAGGCGCTCTTTGTTGGTCCAGCTCGCATCACCAAAAATACCATGTAGCTGTGGGTTTTCTAGTTCAATGCCACGGAATGAATCTTTTAGGGCTTGGCCAATATCCTTGGTTTCTGCAAACACATCTTTCCAATGACAGTTAGCTGGAATTTGGATGCGGTGAAACATATCGCCTTTCGCAAGATCTTCATCATCCACTTGCTCCATCGCCTCTGCGAACTCTTCATCGTAAACATCGCAGATACGCTTAAAGAACAAGATTGGGAAGATGTAGGTTTTATAGTCTGAAGCGTCAATAGGGCCCGTGATTATATGGGCCGCATGCCAAAGGTGTGCTTCTAAGTCTTTGAGATCTATTAATGTCATTGCTTGCTCTTATTCTCTTGTATCCACGCTTCAAGGTCTTCACGTTTGAAACGCCAAGAACCGCCGACTTTGAAACCAGGAAGCTTTCCTTCGCTTGCTAATCTATATGCTGTTTTTTCGGCCAACTTTAGGTAAGCAGCCACCTCTTTCAAGGTTAAAATTTGGTCTACCATTCAGAGTGTTATCTCAATTGGTTTTATTTATCAGAATTAATGGTGAGAGAATATGGGAAAATTGGGGAATGAACAATGATAAAAGTCGCATCATTCACTAGTTCGAACGTCTAATGTGCAATTACGTGGATCTAGTATTAGAAGATTGCTCTTTACAGCTTAGGCTTGCACTTCTTCTTCACTAATAGCTGCGGATCTACATCAATCTTTGCTAACGAGATCTGGTAATCAAGAGCGACTAGCGTTTTTAGCGCATTTTTCAGTGTTACTTTGGAAAAAAAAGGAAGTTCATCAGGAATATTTTTGGTTGTCGCAATAGCATAAACCACATGATAGTTACTAGGATCAGGCCTATCTTTTGGAGTTTGAAGCTTAATTGATGCTGGTAACTTAGGATTCAACCTTTCGCGATACCATTCGTCTTTGATAAACGCCTCTGCCGCAACAAAGCCTTGAGAAAAAAGATGACTCAATGTACTTGAACTTCGATACAGCTTCACATGAATAAACTCGTTACCATTTCGAATAAGATCACAATGTTCTAATTTGTCGTATATACCTCCAATCTTGATATTTTTCTTGTCCATAAGACAGAAACTAGAATCATTGGCAGCCACATGCTGGTTGTAATCCTCCTCCCTATCATGATTATAAACAGGGAACTGGTAAGGGTGGACATTCAAACTCGCAAGGTAATCATCTACTCTAGTAACGAAATCTTGATTAACCTTGTACCAAATGCCATTTCGCAAAATGTACTGGTCCGAACCATATTTAATTTCTGCATATAAGCAACGATATACAGGCCAACTCTTCACAGACTTATATTCACTATTGTTAACATGAACAACATGGTGTTTCATTGCTTCTACACTTGGTACAGCTCCTTCCAAGTAAACAAGATAATCGTTTAAAGAAAGCACTACATGGCGAACCGCTCTTGGGGACATATGGAAGGAGTAACCAATTTGAGACTCCCAATCAACCACTTCAGGTTCACCTAGCCAAAACCCATCGTATTGCCCCAACTCAAAGTGGCTATCGAGTTCCATATCGAGAACTTCTGCCTCATCGAGATCTCGAACTCTGTTTATGTCTTCAACCCAACTAAACTTAGCCGGTAGTTTTGCTCGATAACGCTGCACAGACTCCAACAGTATTTTAGGAAGATTAGCTAAATCGGTTTCGACTGCAATGGTCAAGGCATCACGACCGGTTACATGACTACCAAATAGATCGACTTGAGAAACTCCAGTAATGGCGTACAGCATCTCGCTTTCTGAATCGAGGTGAAGGTTAAATATATCCACATCTCTAGTACTCTGGGTTCTAGAGTTTAAAGGGTTGTGGTCATAGCTTGCTTTGTCTAGACTTCTGAGCTTGTCTGGATCGACTGAGTTCAAGGTCACCTTTAGCCCAAAATCTCTTTCAATAGCCTCTTGTTTAATTAGGTGAAATCCCATGCCAAATGACAAAACGAAAGTTGAACCAGCCACACTCACCACAAGAACAGCTCCGACGTTTGAAGAGGTACCAAATTCTTGCGATTCAACTTGCTTGCTATCAGTAAAGATTTTTGTCCAAGGTGGTACAGTTTTAGGCGGCTGAATTTTAATGTACAGCTCGGCCAACTCTGTATCTGGCAAATCTAGCTGAATTGGCTTTTTCACATTATCTAATCTAATGATCTCTGATATCGGTTTATGGCTATCTCTTGCAAGATAAATTGAAAGTTTTTCCTTGCGAATTTTTGTGATTCGAGCCATATCCCTAAAGCCTTATCATTAATTAGTTTTAGAACATAAAAACAATAGAGCTCAAAGGCAGTATGAAATCAAGCTAACAAATCACAGTATTAAAACTTAAGTATTAGATTTTCTCTCACCCACCGACTCAGTAAAGGATTTATCTTTTCCTCAACATGTGTAAACAACCAATATGCTCTCATGGTATTAAGCTCTCACGTTAAAAATAATGTGCATAATTGAGCTTATCCCTCTCCAGAGTTCAATCCAAAAATCTTCAGGCATATGTCATCAATGTGAATAACCACTACTGATTCCGACAGGAGCCTGAAATGAATCCCAAAACTTCCGATTACCAAAAGCAGCAACGCTATCAGGAAAATGAAATCCTAGAGCATGCCGCAGAGATACTGGCTACGCGCTACGTGCGTGGTGACGCCCTAACCAATCCTGATGCCACTAAAGAGTATGTGCGCTGTAAGCTAGGCAGCCATGAGCGTGAAGTGTTTGCCTTATTGTTACTGGATAACCAAAACCGACTGATTGAGTTTAAAGAGCTGTTTCAAGGAACAGTGGATGCGGCCAGCGTCTACCCGCGAGAAGTGGTGAAAGCGGTGTTAGAAGTGAATGCCGCAGCGGTGATATTCGCCCATAACCATCCATCTGGAGACTCAACACCGTCTCAAGCCGATAGACACATCACCGAAAGACTCAAGGACGCTTTAGCGCTGGTGGATGTCCGCGTTCTCGACCATATCGTGGCAGGTGATACCTGCACCTCATTTGCTGAAAGGGGGTGGTTATGATTGGTCAACATTATGGTGAGCTTTCTATTGATGACGCTTTACATACATCATTGGAAGCACTTCTGAATCGATACAACATCTCGGACAATGCGGAACGACTCGTGTTGAACTGCCGCCAAATGAGTTACTACCGACATCGACAAGGTTTGCACCCGATAGAGGTACAGTTTAAGCGAGAGTCAACCTCAAGCCCTTGGTTGGTGGTGTTCTTTGCCAGCTTCTCTTATCCCGATGACAACAGCACAACCGTTGAGCCTGAGCTGTACTTTCACCTTGCTAATCGCTGGTGCTATCAGCCCGATGTAGGGAGCACGGATTTATCCCACTTTGAAGTGCAAGAGTTACTCTCGGTCTGGATGAAAGCTTTTGCTCGCCACCTATCTCGAAACGTCTTTGATGACGTGCAACTGACGATGGTCGGCGCGTTCCAATAATTCTCACTCTGTCATTTCTTATTTGAATCCTGAAACAAGGAGGACTCACTATGTCCAAATTAATCTTTATGGCATCCACACTACCTGTATCTAACAAACTGCATAAGCTGCTAAGTGAGCAACTCACCGCTCATTTGCTGAGTAATGAAGCACTGACCACCAGCCGTTATCTGGTGTTTAACTTTCGCGATAAAAGTTACAGCGCGGAAGAGGGTGGCTTCCATCCGGTTGAGATGGCGATTTGCCAAACCTCCACAGGGGAATGGAGTATTGAGTACATCACCGACTTTGCTTATATGGGGAATTACTATCCAGAGCTAGAGCGCAACTTGGATTTTGATTTTCGGGTTGGACAGTTCTTTGTGGCCTATCGTGGCTGGCTACCAATGCAAGGTAACCGTGATGCCAAAGAGCTGTATCAGCTATGGGAGAATAACTTTCTTGCCTATGTCGATACGGACGCTTACAACGAGATAGCCGTCACCCCGCAATAACTCATGACTTCCCTTCTTCTACAAACCATCAAACTTGTCACTGCCCTCATTACGTTGTTCTCACTTTCTCCGTTCTTCGGTGCCATTGGTGCCCTATCCACTTTAGGGTTTCTGGTGGTGCTATTGATTGGGTTACTGGCAGCCATTGCCGAGCTCAGTGACAAGCATAAACCCCGTTAATGTTAATTAATTCACACTTTTATGAAACGAATTGATTGCATTTTAACCGTTGGACATTATGTGTCTGACCCATCTCTATTCTCCCGACATTAAATGTCCGACTCCGGTGTGGAGCTTTGATGTATTGAGAGCGTAGTCATGAGCAATAAAACCAGCATTGAAGGGTTATCCGCTTTGCTGCACACGCTGATGCTTATTCCTCAACATCGATGGATTACCGTTAGGGAGTTGCAGCAGCAGTTAGCCCTACTCGATATCCACCGCACCACGCGCAGCATTAAACGCTACCTCGATGAAGTTATTGTGGACGTGTTTAACGTGGAGTGTGATTCGATGAGCATGCCCCATGTTTATCGAAAAAGCTCAGAGCAATTACTGAAACTCAACAAGCAGGAAATGCTCTATTGGCAACTGACCAACAAGTACTTACTGCCGCTGGTTCCTGATGCACTGAATTATGGGCAAGGGTCCTCCTCGGAGAGAGACAAACCCTTGCCACACAAGGGTTCAGCACATTCAAAAGAGCAAGAATGGTTAACAAAAGTACATGTAGCTTTGCCCACGATTCGCGAGTGGAGTGACGAGCAACGGCAAGTGTTAAATGCGATACACACGGCATTACTGCACAACCGTATGCTCAAGATATCGAGCCAAGTATTGCAGCAAGAGAAGGCGCTCATCGAGCCACTGGGACTCTCGGTTCAGTGTGACGCGCTCTTGCTGCTCTTTCGTTTAACCGGTCAACACACGATACGCACCCTAGCCTTACCCTTGATTGATGAGGCCAGTGTATCGACGTTTTCTTTTACCTATCCCACTGATTTCAATCTTGAGCGGTTCATGCGTGAACACGATGGAATCAGTGCGTCCTGAATTTCACTCACCAATAAGGAGAGCACCGTTATGACATTAATCAACACCCTACTCCGATACGCCGCTATGACCATCCTGTTTATTGGACTCACCGCTTGTGGCGACCAAGAAGAGACTCAAGCAGTAACAGCAGAAATTGAAGTATCGATATCGACTAACTCGCATTGGGGAACATTGGTTTTTGACCTGCAAGCTATCACCGACAGCACCGTAATNATCTTGAGCGGTTCATGCGTGAACACGATGGAATCAGTGCGTCCTGAATTTCACTCACCAATAAGGAGAGCACCGTTATGACATTAATCAACACCCTACTCCGATACGCCGCTATGACCATCCTGTTTATTGGACTCACCGCTTGTGGCGACCAAGAAGAGACTCAAGCAGTAACAGCAGAAATTGAAGTATCGATATCGACTAACTCGCATTGGGGAACATTGGTTTTTGACCTGCAAGCTATCACCGACAGCACCGTAATTAGCAATGTGGTGATTAACCGTGGTAACTGCCGATTACCCGCAGGCACAGCCTCAGAGCTATCAAGAAACGTTTCATTAAACTTCGGCCAAACCTACACCGGATACAGCAACAACTGCACCGTGGACAGCGTGAAAGAAATCGAAGTCACCTCCAGTGCAGGCACTTTTGTCTACACCTTCTAACTTTCAATTCCCAAATAACACACTCAATCAACTCGTAAGGATAAACTATGAACAAGTCAACTCTACTCATTGCTACAGCGTTAGTTTTCTCTACCTCTTCCGCCTTTGCTGGTGGAACACTGGGCGGCAACCCATCCGCGGATTCGGGTGCAGTCAACGTCAGTGTGGGCAAATGCACTCAATACAAAATGGATGTGAAAGAGGCGCAACAGAAAGGTAAGGACGTAGCGACCATTACTGTTCCTGACGGCTGTGAAGCCATTGCAGAAAAGTAATACCACCAGCGAAGGTGAACGACGACAATGGGGAGCAATCAGGCTCCCCATTCTTTTTTTGCTTCTATACACAAACGGCACAATCAATAAGCCATCCTTTGTCAATAAGCCATCCTTCTAAACTCGTTTTTGGACATTTTCAAGTTAGGATTTTTGCTCTAATTTTCGCATGTGGGATTACCGAAAGTATGGTAACTGGCTGAAACTTGTGTACATGTGATTGCATGCTTCGGGACTATATAACTTGTTATACTGGTGACTCGCAGCGCGCGCATTTGATATGGATGACATGGGCATCAAAGACAAATAGGTCCAATACTCCCCATTCTTAATCAATCGTGTATTACAGATGCCACGCGACGCTACGTGAATACCAACTACCTATTTATTTTCGTAGCGCGTCATAGCTTTTAAATTAAACCTGAATTGCTATTCCAGTTTGTCTTTGGCCAAACTGTCATATTGAATATTTGTCAACTCTGACTCCAAGTAGTCATCACTCATAAGTTTAATAAAATGGTTCTGAGATATTTTTGTCTTTAAGACAAACTTATCCCCTGAGTCATTGAGTTTTAGTAGTTTTGACAGGTATTTGTGTTTCTGTGCAAAAGCGATGATGTCGTTGTTTGCTACTGCTCCCATTACTGGCGAGTTGCGGGCAACCTTTGCTAGTTTACGAGAAAACGCCATATCCTCGCCTTCTACCCGCTCGACTAGCGGTGCAGTATCTTCGATCAACGCCATATCTGTGAGTTTTGCTACGCATTTGGCGGCTGTGTCTTTGATTACATCGTGGAACCCAAGATATGACTCCAGCGTTTTAACATTTTCAACGTAATAATCGTTATCAAGTTTAAGAAATACGAAATTGGGATCTATCTTCAGGATGTTTGATTCAAGTTCAGACAATCTATTATTTGATTTGAACAGATTCAATGCACCTTGTTCAGCTTTGAGAACTGACACTGTGTACTGATGCTTGTAGAGTGTAATTGTTTCGTTGTTTCGCCCCGTCAGTACAACGATTATTGCACTGATATCATCAAAATTCCCGTCCCCGACTTGGTACTTATCAGGCGCATTAACTCTTAGTTGTAAGGCTTGTTCTAACAGGTCAAATTCAAGCGGCTTGTCGTCAAAGTCAAACTTATAAAGAGCGTTTTTCCTTTCATCAGCGTCCGATAATAGAGGCATCGACAATGATTCATTTTCCACGATCCCAGTCTTTAACTTTGAGACCATGCTCGTTTTTAAGCGGACCAGTGCAGCATTATCAACATCCGAATCTCTAATGTTTGCTTCGTCATCAACAAAGAACATTTTGATACCAACGCAATCATCAACAATTGCACTCACCTTGTTTTTGAACTGTTCAACTGTCATTCGACCTTCCTTGCAAAACAAACACTGTTAGATAAGAACTTGAAATTTACTTGGTCACCTTCACTCAACTCACTCGTTGAAATAATGACCATATTTTTATACTGAGTGCCTCTACAACTCACGTCAGTTTTAAATAACTTGTAACCCAATAAAGCCAGTGTTGGGTTAGCATAATATTTATCGGTTTTGATGAAAATTAATCCAATAACTGCCAAAAGTAAGAAGTAAGCAATCGTCTTTCTTGTCTCATCAAAAGTAAAACCAATGAATGGCAGGATATAAGTTGCTAAAAACACCAAGTGCTCATAGCTCTCACTGCTGGACTTCTCGATCTTCATGACATCAAGAGAGCCACCTTTCACTTCATTCTCAAACCGAAAATAGAAATACACACCTGCAACCAACCCCAGCAGCGACAAGATGCTAGAAAAGTTTTTCTTTGCAATGTCTGCAAATGCACTGAAGCCAACAAATTCGCAATTCTCGCCAAAACAGTACGGAACATCTACAGTCAAAAATATAATAAAAACAAATAAAACCAGTAGTGAAAGTATGTACAACCCGATTTTATCCAAGGTATTTGAAAGATCCATCCTCACCACCCTAATTACTGTTTATAAATACAGTATACATATTCCTGAACTATCTTTCATAAATATACTTCTGAAACCCAATAAAGGTTTCTCTGATTGCTGCTGGTGAGCCAAATACCTCAACAGCATCGCCAATGGTGTTGTATTTGAGTTCTATCAGTGCGCATCTTGCTGGGCGATAGTTGAATCGCCACTGAAATGGTAGACACTTACTAGCATTACAAAAATTAGGCCTACAATCCAGTACCAAGCAGAGCTGGTTAAGTTATGCGAAACAAGGTATGGGGAAAAACTTGCTAAGAGAGCGGTTAGTCTAATGCCCACTCTCGCTTCCTCATCGCATCCACCTTCAGATATATGTTATCTAGAAAAACGCAAATAACAGGCAATAGCGGCTTGTTGGACTATGCCTACAAGCCGCCTTACATACATCAATCGATATCACTTCTAGCAGCATCAACTGCTAACGAATCCGCTATCTCATTCCCTCTGACACCAGAATGCGCTCTGACCTTTTCCACTTCGACATACTTGGCAGAGCGTAACTCATCGACTGTCTGCCACAGGCGTCGATTCTTAATCTGCTTTTTGTCGGCTCTGCGCCAGCCTTTCTTTTTCCAGCCATCAAGCCAAAGGTTGAAACCTTTTACGCAGTACTCACTGTCTGAATAGATGACATCACCATCCTCGGCATATTCCAGCCCTTCGATAAGTGCCAGTAACTCCAACTCTGCATTGTCTGTCTCTCGGTCAATGGTGATCCCCTCCTCATGGACAATTTCGTCTTCTTCATCCATGACCACCAGCCCGATACCACCTCTCATACAGACGTGTTGATTGTTTGGTGCAGCGCCGTCTACGTAAATTGAATAACTCATTTTTTATCTCTCTCTAATTGCAAAAAGGGCGCATGACTTTGCTTAGCCAGCGCCCCGTTGATGTTTGTGTTACTGAAAGGATTCTTGGTTGTCTCGCATACTCAGACGCAATTCCATCCATTCCTCGATTTCACTTTCTACCCAAGCTACCGCTCGTCCACCGAGTGGCACACTCTTAGGAAAGTCGGTTTCATCTGCCATGAACTTGTAGATAGTTGAACGGCCTAGCCCTGTAAGTGACATCACTTCTTTTAGTCGTAGAAATCTCATGGGAATTGTCTCCTCTTGTATATACCCATGTGATAAGCCGCAACTGTAAAAAAATGCAGTCGGCCTACTCCAAGCTAGAGCCAAAGCAGTACACTGTCTCGCTCCACGCTTCAGCAAAACTGCTCATCCGTTTATAGACGCAGTTCTTTATGTCAGTGTCTGTGCTCTTACAACGTGTGCCCAAGCTATAATTCCCTCGGTCGTTCAGTTGGACCATTGAACGCTCATTACCTTTGTAGTGCTTTTTCATCGCTTCTCCCCAAGCTGTTTTCAGATGCCCCACAATTTCATTACGCTTGTCCATGGAAATAACATCACCAAAATGCTGTTTATAATCAGTAAACAACATCACTTGATAATGGTGCGAACGGCTATCCGCTCGCTTACGCCACACGTAATGCAACGAATCGGTGTTCAGCTTCTCTTTCAGGATCTCAAAGTAGTCCTTAAGGGTACTGAGATTGGTGTCTTGATGATCTTTAGGCAGGTATAAGTCCAAACGTGTAGCGAGAGCGATGTCAAACTGGCTGAGTGCCTGTTCAAAGACATCGACCATCGAGGTCAGTGCTGATTCGTATAACCCCTTGTCGCTGTAATACAGCGGGTAATCTTCAAAAGTTCTATCAAGGGTAATGCTTGGGAGGTAGGTTCTATTCGCCATGAGTAATGCCTTTTGTGTGTGAATGACATAGGCATTACTCGCGCTGTATTTTTTTAAGGTGAGTCGTGACTGCAACCAAAGCTCTTGTTGCGTTGATCGTTCCGGTTGGCAATGGGCTTCGCGAGACGACTGATTCGATAGAAGAATTCGTTTAACTGTAGCGGGAACGATTCTGTATCGGAGAATAGTTCAAAACCCTCATTAGTAGGGGAATAAGCTAATCCTGAGCATGGTTGGCTGTAATTAGCTTCAACCACCTTATCCCATGTCTTCCTCACTTTTTTGTAGAGAAAACGCCCCCAACCCTCGCGACCAGTGCCTAAGTTTTGAAAGAGATCCCTATCAAAGAGCAAGATAAGATGATGATGCTGGCTGGTGGATTCACTTGCCTTCGCCCAGATATAACGAATGACCGTTTGCTGGTATTGATAAGTTCTGTCGGTGTATTTGTCCTTACAGAGCTCGTTAGTCTCCGATTCTAAAATACGAAAGAAATGGGCAAACACCGTTAGGTAATCACCCCCAAAGTCACTCGGTAGGTTTAGGTTGAGGTGAACAGCATAGATTCTTGGATATTGGTTTAGTGCTTCAGTCAGTACTCGGTCGATCTTCTCTAGGTATTCGAGGACGAGACCATCCTCAAAGTAGTAGAGTGGTTTCCCATTAAAGGTTCGGTCATGAGTGATGGTGTGGGCACTTTGATGAGTAACGTTAAGTTGATGAGCCATGATTGGTTCCTGTGGTTTGTTGTGATTCCCACAGGAACTGTTTCCAACGTAATTTTTAAGGGGATTAAGAGCTAGTAGCGAAGTTTCTCATAGTCCCTCCGTATACCTTTGAATTAGGTTTAGCGAAATAACACACCCTTTTGAATAGTTCATTCTTCGATTGTTCAATATCCGATGCTTTCAGGTTTAAGCGATACACCCCATTCTTGCAGAAATGAACTAGTGCTGATTTCTCCTGTTTGATTGCACTGCACCATGCTTGCTTAATCAAGTCGGCTAGAGAGCCGTCTGACGCCCCTACATCCCCGAGTTGATAATAGATATCTTTGTTCAGGAAGAGTGCAACATGGTAGTGGTACTGCTCAGAGGTATTCTTCTCTTTTGCCCAGATGTAACTGGTCTTGTTCTTTAAACCCCTTCCCCAGCTTTTCTCTTTACGTTTTATATCTACGTCCAATTTGGCATTTAGGGATTTGAAGAATCGGGTGATGACTTTCGAATCTGCATCATCGAAATCTTCGGGTAAGTGTAGGTCTATCCGAAAGACGGATAGCCTAGGGTGATACTTCAATGCTTTCTCTATCAATTGAGAAATCTTGTAGAGGTGAAACTTACGATAGAAGAATCGTTGCTTTCGTTTTGTTGGTTGAGGTAGGTCGTAGTTGTTGAATTTGTCTTCAGATGTGTACTGGTGATTCATGGTGTTGTTATCTCTATTCGTGTGTCTCTCATACACACAGGGAGTAACGTTAATTTTAGTAGTTATGTATATTACCTATACCAACAAATTGAAAATAACTTCCACACCAAAACCATGGCATAAATTCAGATTCACCTACCAATAATCATATCGAACTCAACTTACACCATCTATATTACTACCCATATATTACTTTCATCATAAATCACCAACTCGAAACTTAAATATTAATATCGCATTAAATTTCAACCATGCTAATATAATAATTGACATAGCAGTAAGAATTCAAGTAAATAAAATTAACATTTGAAAGGGTAATCTCATCTAC
>NZ_WXWO01000097.1:0-21362 GCF_009904845.1 Vibrio sp. V38_P2S17PM301
ACCCTGAACTATATTTCATTTAAACTATAATTTAGCGCCACTTTAGTGGCGCTAAATAAAATATTAAAGATAGTGCTCCAACTTATCTAACAATCTATTTTTATCTGTTGGTTTAATCAAATAATCATTCATGCCAGCCTCACGAATACGGAATAATGTATCTTCTCGGTTATCTCCTGTATGCCCCACTATCGGTACATTAGAATACGTTTGCGAAGAACACCGAATACGACTGGTTGTATCAAATCCGTTCATAATGGGCATTTCTAAATCCATAAGGATCAGATCAATTGGAGTCGAGTTTAGAGCCTGAATCACTTCCTCACCATTCGTCGCTTCGGTGACCTGATAACCTTGCTTGTTAAGAAGAATCGCGGTAAACGAGCGAACTGAATCATTGTCATCAGCAATCAGTACACGTTTGCCGAACTGATTAGTTTTACGAGGGAGAACATTTCTGTCGGGCTCCGGTGACTCAAACACTAGCTTTTCAATTACGCCAGCAGAGTCCTCAAGCAGGGCACTGCGCTCAACAGGATAAAATGTCAGATAGCGGCTGAATTGATCATGATATTTCTTATGGTTTTCAAAAAGAAACGCGATCTTCGCTTCCGTAAACGTCAGTTTTGATTCCAGTTGACGGTATTCAAGCTCCTGACAACAATCCAAATCGACGATTATCAAGTCGAACTCAAATTCGTATTCTTCAAGCTCAATAGCATCCTGGATGGAAAGGCTTGTTAGCGTAAAACCAGAATAGAACGAGAGTTCATTCAGTTTACGGCTTACCAAAGAATGATCGCCAACATAAAGCAAAGATTTTGAACGCATAATTTCGTGTTTAATATTATCGATGATTTCTGATTGATACGGCGGAAACAGCAGACAAAACTCCGTCCACTTACCGAACGAAGATACACAATGGATTGAACCTCCAAACGCACTCATCACTCGCTTACAAAACGGTAAACCTAAACCGAAACTGCCATTTTTCCCCGATGTATAGAAATCCTTGAAGATATGATCCAGCTTGTCTGGTTCGATTCCTGCGCCGTTATCGTAGAAACGAAGCTGGTTAACTCCGTTTGCAGATGTGATAGTAATAATGACTTCAAAATCACTATCTTTTTGGTAGAAAAACGCATTTTTTAACAGATTGTACAGGGCATACTTCATTAGCGTATCACTGCCAAAGTAATCGAAGTCCTGTTCCACAACCAGCTTGACGTTGTCTGAAACGTTAGAGTTTGAGTAGGTAAAACTGTCTAGTGATTCACGAACCACTTTTTCTATCGAGTGTTTGATAAATGTTGAGCGCGACACCCGGTTCTGGTCGATCGAGGTCAGCAATAAGTCAATAGTTTCGTTACCATTTTTAATCACTTCATCCGCGCTTCTGAGCACTTCATGTACTCGTTCAACCTCTGCCTCGCTGAGTTCATATATGGTCTTAGGGTCTGCTTTCCGGTTAGGTATGAGCGTTTCAAGTACATCAACTGAAGTCCTCAGTGCGCTAAGAGGGTTCCTCATTTCATGCGCAATTCCAGCGCCAAAAGATTTCGCGATTGAGACTTTCGTTTCATGTTCAACCTGATTTCGGAAATAAAATAAATTACCGAATATGTAGGTGAACAAGAAAATAGGCACATATGGCCATACAACGATCGTGTCAACGCGTCCGTCATTGATGAAATAAGATAGCAAAAATGCCACGAAAACAGACAGAATGGCCTGCATTAACATCACTTTAGTTTCATGCACTAAAAGGATATGCAGAAAAATCGAAGCCATGAACGACATCACCCAGACCGTTGACCAATCGTTCATAAACATCATGAATGAAAAGAAAAATGGTAAGCATATCGTGATCACCGCGACGTAATAATACGGTAGGTACTTTTTTAGATAACCAGGCAGATGCTCTCGCAAGGCTAATCCAAGTAACAAAAGAGCACAGAAGCCTCTGAGCCCTGCACTCTCGTATGCTTCCGGAAACACATAACCCCACACATAGTAGTAAATGGGAAAACCAATAAAGCCCATCCACCCAACCAAGGACAGATTTGGTTCTGCATATTGATAGATTTTCCTGATTACATCCATGATCCTAGCCATTCTGATTTACCGGACATTTGAACTATTTTATTGTTCCGGTTTATAAAACTTTGTTAATTATAATTAATTACCGACACGATTAATATCCATAGAACCGAGTTTATAACGTCTTATTAATGAGACGTTAACCGTGACTGAATTTTGATTCTTTTATTTCTTTATAGCCAGTAATTGCGTATTAACACAATAAAAATCCTGATTAATAGACCAGACTCTGATTTCCCAGTACTTTTATTTTACTGCCAGTTCGACTTGAAGATACATCCACACGCAAAGCCATCTGTTCCTTCAACTCACTGACGTGAGAGATGATGCCTATCGTGCGGCCACCTTGTTGCAGGTCGATTAAAGTCTGAATTGCGAGTTCAAGGGATTCAGGGTCTAGGCTGCCAAAACCTTCATCAATGAACAGTGTATCGAGGCGAATGCCGCCACTGTATGACTGCACCACGTCCGACAGCCCCAGAGCCAAGGCCAATGCAGCCATAAATGATTCACCGCCAGAAAGCGTGGCGACATCACGCAGTTTTCCGGTGTATCCGTCTTCGACCATCAAATCGAGACCAGAGCCCGCATTCCCTTTCGCTCTATCCTCTTTGCGACGTAATTCATAGCGGCCTTTAGTCATTACTCTGAGGCGCTGAGATGCCTGAATCAATACATCATCAAGCAAAACTCCCAACACAAAACGATGTAGGCTGACTTTGGCCCCAGTGCGACCATTAGCAATATCACTTAGCGTACCGTACACTTGGTAGGCTTTTTCGAGTTCGGCGTTTTTCTCGTACAATCGCGCCAGTTTCTGTTCCACCTGAACCAAGCTATTCATATGAGAGCGGTGGGATGCCAGCATATCAAACGCACCACTCACCACTTTTTGCTTTCCAGCCAATTCACTCTCAATGGACGCCAGATTAGGCGGCTCTTTACCTTCTAACGCCTGAGCAACGTTATCAATCCGCCCTTTCAGAGTCGCCAGTAACTCATCAAACTGACGGAGACGACCATCTGCAGCTGTGTGTTGGGCTTCGTCCCACTTCGCCTTTAGGTAGGCATCCACATCGTGAAAATCTGTCTGGGCTAAAGCGTGTTCCCATTGCGCCTGAGCTCCTTCCAATTCCGTTGTCCAGGATCGAAGCTGCTCTTTGGCACTGATATGGGCAGATTGAGACGACGCAACCAGGTTCTGCATCTCCGATAATCGCGTACGTGCCTGCTGTTCTGCCAGAGTCAAACTCTGTATCTGCTTCTGAACTGAGCTGTACTTTTGTCTGACTTGGTCAACGTGCGTAAAGTCGGACGTAATATCCGACTGTAGCGACGCGACTTTGGTTTCTGCTTCAGTCAACTCTCGTCGCGCTTTTTCAAAGTTTTGTCCCTGAGCGTCGTGCTCTTGCTGAGCCTGAACCAATTTGATTTCCAATTGGCGCAACTGGTCTTCTAGCGCAACTAAGTCGATAGCAGACAAATGTTGAATTTCGTTTTCCAGCGATAGTTTCCGTTGTTGTAACGTTTCCAGATCCGGTGCTTCTTTCTGCTGCAAAGAGGCTTCGACTTGCGCGGCTTCCTGCTGCAGGTACTGTAAATCACTTTCCAGCTTTTGCCGTAAACTTGCCTGTTCAAGCTCGCGGTTCGTTTGCTGCTGCTGGTATTCACGCGCTTGTTGGACCTGATCTTTTGTTACAGCGTCACCCATAAACTGCGCCAACTGAGGGTGCGTGTGACTACCACACACAGGGCAGGAGTCACCTTCTGTCAATCTTGCCGCCAGCTCTGCTGCCTGATTGCTGTGCCAGACAAACTCGAGTTTATCTGCAGTTTGACGCGCAAGGTTGGTTTGCTCTTGAGCGGCTTGATACTGCTTTTCCACTTGCTGGAACCGCTGTAACTCAGCATTCTGGCGCTGGATGAGTTGCTGATGTTTCAGGCGAAGATCAATCAGCTCAATGGTATTGGTGAGGGACAGTCGTTTACCATCCAGCGTCGCACTTTGCTGCTGCGCTTGTTCACGCTCAGTTCGTTTCGCCTGAAGTTGAGTATCCAGGTGCTTAAATGTCTGCTCAGATTTCTGATGATGCGAAGTGGCTGCGACAAAGGCTTGATTAGCACTTTCAAGCAATTTTTGTTGCTCATTCAACGCAGCGAATTTCTTGCCTACTGACTCCAGTTGGAACAGTTGCTGATTGAGTTCACTGACCTGCTCGCTATTTTTCGCGGCTGCCTGATACGCACTCTCCGCATCTTTTAGCTGCTGCTGAGCCTGTTCCAGAAGCAGAGATTTATCTTTTATACTATTTCTGGCAGTCTCGCACTGTTTCTCAGCACTCTTCATCTGATCGTATGGGCGATCAAGCTGCATGGCTTTTTGCGCCTGTTGTTTCTGCAGACGTAACTTATCGATACCCTCACGTTTAGCCAGATGCTCTTTCAATTCCGCATCCAACTTCGCTTTCTGGGCAAACTGGTGACTCAACTCTAAGGCCGCCGAGTGTTGCTGCTTGGTATGATCTAACTGTTTTTGGGCATTCTTATATTGCTGGTCACTTTCGCTCAAGATAGGAGCCAAACGCGCTTTTTCTGCCTGAAGTTCTTCTTCGCTGTTGACCGAGACGACATCCAGTGCCCCTTTAATCTGGTTATCAAACTCGTCTTTTTCTTTTCGTATACCGGCAGCTCGATCAAACAGTGCTTTCTCGATCTGAGTGTAAATGTGTGTTTGGAATAGCTGTCCAAAAATCTGTTCGCGTTCCTTTGAGTTCGCGGTCAATAGCTCACGAAACTTTCCTTGAGGCAGCACCATAACCTGGCGGAACTGTTTCACATCCAGACCAATGATAGACAGCATCTCTTTAGACACCGCAGTCGGGCGGCTAGCGATGAGTTGCTCCTCTCCATTCGCAACCAGATACAGTGACGCTGTGTGCGTTTTCTTCGTGGTACCGTCACCTCGCTTTTTGGGCACTTCCTGATCGGGCGTCCGAACAACCTTGTAGACTTTACTGCCGAGAGAAAACTCAAAACTGACCTCGGTCAGTGTGTCAGGCTCAGCATGATCGCAACGCATTTGATCACCAGTCCGCTCACTGCCTGTGGTTTCGCCATAGAGTGCAAAACAGATAGCATCTAAAATAGAGCTTTTTCCAGAGCCGGTCGGGCCATTGATCAAAAACAGCGGAGAGGCACCCAATTTGGTGAAATCGACCTGCTCTTGTCCCGAAAACGGACCAAACGCCTGAAGTATTAGTTTTATCGGTTTCATGAGCGGACCTCCTTATCACCAGTTAGCTTGCTGATAATACTGGCCATTGCTTCTTCCTGAGCAGGTGTCAACGATTCCTGTTTGGCCTCCAGAAAGAAATCCCGAAACATATCAATTTCACCTCTAGTTAGCCTGGCTCTACCCATTTCTTGATCCACGCCAATCAACATGCCGGGCTTTTCCAAATGAAGCACATTCGGATACGCTTTACGCAGCTTTTCCATCGGGTCGAGAATCGCATGCTTATCCAGCAGGCGAATCAACACATAATCGTGATTGTTCGGGTCGGTCATTCCCTGAGCAATAATATCATTCAGTTCACCCTCAATAATTCGCATTTCATGAGGCGCTTTCAGATCAATGTGAGTTGCCGACTTAAAGCCTTTCTCGTCCAACTCAACCAATGTCATCCCCTTCTTCTGATGCTGTTCAGAAAAGCTGTATTTCATCAATGAACCTGAATAGCGAATGTACTCTTCACCTTTCTGTTGTGGTTGATGCAAATGGCCCAGCGCTACGTAATCAAATTCAACAAAATGTTCATGACTGACTCGATCAGAGCCACCAATGGATAACGGACGTTCGGATTCCGACTCGATGGCGCCATCGACAAAACAGTGGCTGATCAGCACATGGCGCTGGTCCACGTTCCAACTCTCTTGAATTCGTTTAGAAAGAAATGCATGAGCTTCATCATGATCGGAGACGCTCTCTTGATACAAATGTCGGATCAGTTCCGGATCGTGATAAGGCATACCGTAAAATGCAACGTCTCCGCTCGTCTCAGAGTGAATAACCACCGGATTCAACAGATCATCGAAACTGCTTAAAATATGCAGACCGGCATGGCGCATTTGCTCTGCACCAAAACCCAGCCGCTGTGCGCCGTCATGATTGCCAGAGATCAGAATGACTGGCGTATTGAGTTCACCACAAATCCGGTTGACGGTCTCATTCAGCAACTCAATGGCGCTGGTCGGTGGAACCGAACGATCATAAATATCACCAGCAATCACTAGAGCATCAACCGGATGATTGGCAATATAATCGATGATCTGTTCTATCACTGCGCGTTGATCATCAAGAAGAGAGACATTGTGAAATTGGCGGCCAAGATGCCAGTCGGAGGTGTGAAGAAACTTCATTGAGGACGTGCCGTTATACTTTTCTTTAGAGGTGGATAATACCAGCAGAGGTTTACTTTCCCTAGGCAAAAACACAGTCGCCGCACAAATTGGCGGCGACGGTCGGGTTTTTACTCTGGCTTACTTTTACAATGCTCAATTGCATTGGCAAGTAGCTCAAGTGCACTGTGTGGGCACTCTGGAAGAGCTGCATCACTTTGCCCTATCGGCGTGACACGCTCACCCCATTTTATGTGCCCAGCCCCCCAGGTCAATCCAGCACCGAATGCGGCCAAAAGCAAATCGTCATTTGGTTTCACTTTTCCCTGCTCAAGCGCTTCACATAAGGCAATAGGCACGGTTGCCGCGGAAGTATTACCGTATTTGTGAATGTTCACAAACGCCTTTTCCTGGCTGATACCTGATAGATCGCACAGCGTCTGAATAATCCGGATATTAGCTTGGTGAGGAATCACGACATCAACCTCTTCAGTAGACAAACCGGAACGAGACAATACACTCTGGGCTGCCGCTCCCATGCCTTTTACCGCACGTTTGAAAATCTCTTTACCGATAAAGTCGAATTCCCAGTAACCGTTGTCAGCAGCAAAACGATCCATCGATGTACCGAACTTAGGTACCGCCAGGATGTCACGACCTGCAGAATCACAGCCTAATTGTGCACTTTGCAACCCGGCTTTCTGTTCTGTGCGGCTCAGCACTACAGCGCCTGCCCCATCACCAAACAGGACAGCAGTATCACGCATGGTCCAGTCAATAAAGAATGACAGCCTTTCTGCACCAATAACCAGTGCATTGCGATAGTTGCCAGCCTGAATCAGGCGAGTCGCCGTTTCGAGCCCGTAGACAAATCCAGTACAAGCGGCATTGAGATCAAATGCAGCCGCCGCTTTCATGCCCAGATTTTGCGAAACTTTAGATGCAATGTTAGGAATGAGCGAATCCGGTGAACAGGTCGCAACAATCAGCACATCAATCTCATTCGCGCTGATTCCAGCACACGCTAAAGCGTGTTTTGCAGCAACGGTCGCCATTTCCGAAGTGTTTACATGGCTGATGCGACGGTTTTCGATGCCGGTACGAGAGCGAATCCATTCATCCGAAGTATCGAGAAAAGTGCTGAGGTCGTCGTTGGAGAGCGTAGCCGGCGGGAGACATTTACCCCAACCGGTAATTTCTGCGTAATATTGAGTCATTAATAACCTTTTTATACATCTTTTTCACCGAAGTATACTCAGTATCGCGGCGTACCGATACGCTCTATTTAAGATTCATGTCATAATTCAACCGATAACAAATGAAAGTTTCGAGAGAAAGTTATGTCTACATTTAACAGCCGTTGTCCGTCTTGCCATGGTTTGAATCGAGTACCAGTAGAACGTGTTTCAGAAAACCCAATCTGCGGTAAGTGTCAGTCACCTCTGTTTGACGGCGCCCCTATTGAAGGTACTGAAGCCAACCTGGACGCTTTACTTACTAGCCAGCAACCTGTCGTGATCGATTTTTGGGCGCCTTGGTGTAATCCTTGCGTGGGATTTGCACCTATTTTTGCTGATGTTGCCGCAGAGCGAAAAGGTCAGATGCGATTTATTAAAGTCGATACCGAGACTCAGCAAAACATTGCGGCAAGATATCAGATTCGCAGCATTCCTACAGTAATGGTATTTAAGAACGGTCAGAGAGTCGATATGGTTAATGGCGCTCTACCAAAGTCACAATTTGATCAATGGCTTAACTCAGCAGCCTCTAAATAACACCACCTCATATAAATGCATAAAAAGTCGGCATATTTTCACTAAATATGCCGGCTTTTGTTATGATTACTCCACACTCAGTTACGATAAATAATTTTTATCGTAAAGTTCGATATTTTTCGTTTTACCCTTATCTGTGAAATCTGCATAGTCGCCCCGAAAATCATAATGTTCTTGACTCTTTTCTTTTGGGGAACCAGCGGTGGAAAACACTTTTGAAACTGCGCAAAAAGCACGCATATCCGTGCCTGTTATTGCGTTATCGCTATATGCTGTAGCTTCTGGCTACCTAATGAGCTTAATTCCTCTGGTTTTGCCTCATTATGGTCTTGATAGTCAGTTGGCCAGCTGGCTGGCGAGTGTTTTCTACGCAGGTCTCTTAGTTGGTGCGATTGTTATCGAACCTCTGGTGCATCAATGCGGACACCGCAAAGCATTTGTTTGGTGCCTGAGTGCATTTATCGCGACCATTCTTGTGCTTCCTTTATTGCCACAAGCAACCATTTGGTTGGCTGCACGTTTTATCGCGGGTATCGCTGTAGCTGGCGTGTTTGTGATTGTAGAATCCTGGCTGTTGCATGGGGATGAAAAAGGCCGCGCTCGCCGTCTGGGTATTTATATGGCGTCACTTTATGGCGGTTCATCTATCGGTCAACTGGGCATCGGTTATCTCGGTATTGAAGGCGGTGTACCTTTTATTGCGATCTTTACACTGCTGTTGCTGGCGGTGGTTGTGCTTGTCTTTGGTGAATCCGATCAGCCAGAAAGCGAACAGCCATCCCGTCTGTCATTCAAGCAGATCAGTAAAATGAATCATGCTGCGATCATCGGCTGCGTGGTTTCCGGTTTAACGCTTGGCGCAATCTACGGCCTCATGCCCCTTGAACTGGTGCATCGTGGAATAAGCAACGAGGACTTGGGTACGCTTATGGCTCTGATCATACTGGGTGGTATGGCCGTTCAACCTATGGTGCCTTGGGCATCCAAATTCCTCGGCCGCACGCTGTTGATGGCCATGTTCTGTCTTCTGGGTGTGGGCGCGATAGCGATTACAACGTTGGACGGCAGCCTGTCTGTGTTGGCGGTGTGCATTTTTATGCTGGGTATGGCGACGTTTGCTCTGTATCCTATCGCGATCAACTTAGGCTGTGACAAGATGGAGCCATCTAAAATAGTCGCGGTGACTCAAGTCATGCTATTTAGCTACAGCATCGGGTCTGTTGTGGGTCCGATTCTGGCTGACAGCTTCATGCGTTCACAACAAGGTTTGATGGGCTACTTGTTTGCGGCATTGTTGGCGACTTGCATCTATATGTTGCTGGCCAGTGTCAAAACCAAACGTCGTTTGGTTGCCGGCGACTAACAGTATCAACTTAACGCTTCATCCTTCGATGACGATTGGAGGCGTGTGGTACCGGTTTATCCGGCACTGCACGCCTTTCGTGTATCAGGTGGCGGATTGCCAGAATCGGGTGAGGCAGTAACATTCTCGGACCCGCATACCGCATCACGGCCAGCATTCGTTGCTTTGGCTCCGGTTTATAGCAGTGGATCGGGCAACGGTTACAGGTCGGTTTGGCTGCTCCATAAGGGCAGCGATCCAGTCGCTGCTCCGCGTAGCGCAATAGCGCGTCACACTCTTCACACAAGATTTGACGGGCACCATGCTTGTCGCGACAATAAATCCAGATCATGGCTTTTACGGTGTTGAACTCTTTTAATAACTCGCCGTTAAAAATCTCATTATTCTCAGTCATATTGCCTCAGCGTCAACGAATACAGCAACAACGCCCTCCCGTCCTCAAGAACCTGTTGAGTTTTGGCAAACTGAAAGCCGGCTTTATTCAGCAGCGCCTTACTGGCTTCATTGTCAGCCGTCGTGATTGCCACCAACTCGTCAATATGTTCCTGTTGCTCCGCATAACGAATCACAGCAAGCACAGACTCCGTTCCGTAACCCTTTCCAGTCGCCTGCGGTAAGAACCCGTAGCCAACATCATAGGCATCGAGCATCTCTCGCTTGATAAGGCCACATACGCCAATCGGGGGTTGATGTCTGTTTCTCTTCAACCACCAGCAGACTGACGCCCTTGTCCCTCTCCATCGTTAAAAAGGCGTTCTCGATGTAGTGTTCAACGTCAGGTTCCGTACTGAGACGCTTGTTTCCGACAAAACGCAGAAAACCACTGGTATTGTAGAGTTTCAGGATAAAGGGCGCATCCTCAAACGTAATCAATCGCAGACGCAGGCGTGTGGTTTCGAGTGGTTGCATAGACAGAATCAGAGTTTGTAACCAGAAAGAAAAAACTATATCCTCACGCGTCCTAAATGCCTAATACCTAGATCAAATGAACCGCAAAAAGAAAATCAACCAGATTCTCAAAGCTAAGCAAAAGAAGCAAAACTCCAAGCTGCATAAAAGCAATAAACCTCGCTATATATCGAAAGCTGAGCGTGAAAAACTGGAAGCAGAACAAGTCGCTAGTGATACGCAGCCTGATATTCAGGACGTGCAGGAACAGTAATCTCAGGCCAGCAAAATGCTGGCCTTTGTGTCTCTGTACACCGTAAATCGTCCATCCGGACTACAGCATGAAGTGTTCCTGTTTTCTAAACTGAACGTATGAGTACAGGAATGTAGCTTTACCCGGGAGACGTATATGCTTCGATTAATCATTACTACTCTGCTGTGTTTGCACACCAGCCTGGTCGCTGCATATCCGGCAAATGCGGAATACTGGAGCCACCGTAGCGTGCTCTACTTTGCCCCTTCTAACGATGAACACGTTCAGCAATTTTTGATGGAAGCGCTGATCAATGAATGCCAACTTTCAGATCGTGATGTTGTCACCATCGTGGTCACGGCCGATGGCTTCACGATCCCGGGCTGGGTTAAAGAAGAATTTAACATCCCTGCCCTGTTTCGCGCATACGGCGCCAACGAAAAAGAGCACACTGCGGTTTTGATTGGCAAAGACGGCAACGAAAAGCTCAGATGGGGAAAAAAAACCAACTGGAAAGAAGTCTCTCAAACGATTGACGCAATGCCGATGAGAAAGCGTGAGATGAAAACCCGCTCTAGCCCATGTTCCGCTTAAGCCTAAAATGAAAAAGCCCCGGTATACACCGAGGCTTTTTCAAAAATAATGGAGGCGCGTCCCGGAGTCGAACCGAGGTCCACGGATTTGCAATCCGCTGCATAGCCACTCTGCCAACGCGCCTTTCAAATTGTTCTTAATCAGAGATATGGTGCCCCGGGCCGGACTTGAACCGGCACAGCGCGAACGCCGAGGGATTTTAAATCCCTTGTGTCTACCAATTCCACCACCAGGGCAACGCAGATATGCGATGATAACACCATTCCCTACCGGGCTAACCCGCTGGAACGAGGCGTACTTTAACGGATTGAATTTTCAGGTCAACAAAATATTTCATATTTATCAACTGAATGCCCAACAAACTGCCAACTGGTATAGATAATACTCAAACTGCACAAGAAGCGCCCAGCGCGAACACAAAGCCTCGCAAGTGCGAGGCTTTGTGTTGAGACGTCATCGATGACAGTCTCGCATCAACGTTTGGTGTTAGTGATACGCCTCGCCCACCTGCACTTTGCCACGGAAGACGTAGTAACCCCAAGCGGTGTACGCCAGAATCACGGGCAGGATAAACAGCACGCCTATCAACGCAAACAGTTGGCTGGAAAGCGGTGACGCCGCCAGCCAGAAGTCAACCGATGGCGGAATGATGGTCGGCCAGATGCTGATCATCAGGCTCACATAGCCGAGTGCAATCAAAAACAGCGTGGCAACAAACGGTTTGTAAGAGTGGAGTTTACGCAGATTACGCAGAATCAGCGCCACGGCAATCACCGCCAACACTTCCACTGACGCCGTAAAGACCCAGTGATGACCGCTCAGCCACAAGTCAGCCACTTGCGGGTTTAACCACGCGGTCCACACCGCCACCATCGCAATCATCACGATCAACGCGTAAGTCAGCGGGCGGCTGTAGTGGCGCATTTTGCTCTCCAGCATGCCGTCGGTTTTCATCAACAACCAGGTACTGCCCAGCAGCGCGTAGGTCAGAGTCAAACCCAACCCACACAGCAGTGGAAACGGCGCCAACCAGTCAAAATCACCACCGGCAAACTGGCGGTTCACCACGGGAATGCCCGCGACGTAAGTGCCCAGTGCGACGCCTTGGAAAAACGCCGCCATGATAGAACCACCAATGAACGCTTTATCCCACCAGTGACGCGATTTCGCTGACGCTTTAAAGCGAAACTCAAATGCGACGCCACGGAAAATCAGCCCCGCTAACACCAGCACCAGCGGCAGATACAACGCTTCCAGAATAACGGAATACGCCAATGGGAATGCGGCGTACAACGTCGCACCGCCAAACACCAGCCAGGTTTCGTTGCCATCCCACACCGGCGCGACCGTGTTCATCATCACATCGCGCTCTTTCGGGTCGGAGATGAACGGAAAAAGAATGCCTAAGCCTAAGTCAAAGCCATCGAGAATCACGTACAGCAGCAAGCCAAACGCGATGATCACGGCCCAAATCACGGATAAATCGATACCTTGAATGGTCATGTTGTCCTCCTTTATTTCGCCAGACTGAGCGGGTCATCGCTCACGTGTTCTTGCTCAACCGCTGTCGGACCCTTGCCCACCAAGCGCATCATGTAAGTGATCCCGACGGTAAACACCGAGAAGTAAATGATGACAAACAGCGCCAGCGTGATGCTCATCTGCAATACATCATGGTTCGACGCCGCATCGCGGGTGCGCATCATGCCGTACACCACCCATGGCTGACGGCCGATTTCGGTCGTGAACCAGCCTGCCAGCAGCGCAATCAATCCCGATGGCCCCATCAGCAGGACAAAGCGATGGAACAGTTTGGTGTTGTAGAGCTTGCCTTTGCGACGCAGCCACAACGCCGTCAGGGCAGACAGAATCATCAACATGCCAAGGCCAGCCATCACGCGGAAACTCCAGAACACGATGGTTGAATTGGGTCGGTCTTCTTTCGCAAAGCTTTTCAGCGCCGGGATCTGTTTCTCCAGACTGTGGGTCAGAATTAAGCTGCCCAGATACGGCACTTCAAGGCTGAAGCGGGTTTTCTCCGCATCCATATCCGGAATCCCGAACAGGATCAAAGGCGTCGCTTCGCCCGGTTTGTTTTCCCAATGCCCTTCAATCGCCGCAATTTTCGCGGGTTGATGCTCAAGCGTATTTAAACCGTGTGCATCGCCCACCACCGCTTGCAGTGGTGCCACCAGCAGAATCATCCACATAGCCATTGAGAACATTTTTTTCACTTCAGCACTCTTGCGACCGCGCAGTAAATGCCAGGCCGCTGAAGCGGCAACAAAGAATGCCGTCGACAGGAAGGCAGCCAATGCCATGTGCGCCAGTCGGTACGGGAATGACGGGTTGAATACGATTTTAAACCAGTCGACAGGCACCACGCGGCCATCCACAATTTCAATGCCTTGCGGAGTCTGCATCCAGCTGTTGGACGACAGGATCCAGAACGTTGAAATCAGCGTCCCGATCGCCACCATCACCGTGGCAAAGAAGTGCATGCGGCGGCTGACTTTGTGCCAGCCAAACAGCATGACACCCAAAAATCCGGCTTCGAGGAAAAAGGCCGTCAGCACTTCGTAGGTCAGAAGTGGTCCGGTGACACTGCCGGCGAAATCAGAAAAGCGCGCCCAGTTGGTGCCAAATTCGTACGACATCACCAAGCCGGACACCACGCCCATGCCAAAGTTAACGGCGAAAATTTTGCACCAGAAGTGATACAGATTTTTGTACACCGGATTGCCGGTTTTCATCCAGCGCCATTCCAGCACCGCGAGAAAACTGGCCAGCCCAATGGTGATCGCCGGAAAAATAATGTGAAACGACACCGTGAACGCAAACTGAATGCGCGCCAGGTCGAGAGCCTCTAAATGAAACATACCAGAATCCTTAATCTTTCAGAGGTCGCTGGCCCCGCCGCATAACACCAAGCAGGGCCAATGAGATAAACAGAAGTAAACCGAATTACAGTGCAGTGTTTGGAATCACGCTGCTTGGTTTGGCTTTTTCCAGTTTGATGGCCACAAACTTGGAGGTCGGCGTAAAGGTGCGATCGCCGTAGCTATCGAGCGGTACCAGCGGATTGGTTTCTGGGTAATACGCCGCGGCCTGTCCGGTTGGCATGTCATACGCCACCAGTTCAAAACCGCTGACACGGCGCTCCAGCCCGTCGTCCCACAAGGTCACCAAGTCCACTTTATCGCCCGGTTCATAGCCCAGACGACGAATGTCCTCTGCGTTGACGAACACCACATCGCGCATGCCAAACACGCCGCGATAACGGTCATCCAGCCCATACAACGTGGTGTTGTACTGATCGTGGGAACGCAGGGTTTGCAGGATCAGATCCGGCGCATCGCCGCGTTGAATCACGTTTTCGTTCACCAGTTGATCCGGCAACGCTGGCGCAGCAAACTGCGCTTTCCCGCTGGCGGTATTCCATTCACGACGGGCCGCCGTATTACCCAGGTAAAAACCGCCCGGATGCTGCAAACGCTGATTGAAGTTTTCAAACCCGGGAATGGTGTCAGCGATCAAATCACGAATGTGACTGTAATCAGCGATCGCCCAGTCCCAGTCGATTGGGAAATTACCCAGTGTCGCTTTGGCAATCCCCGCCAGAATCGCAGGCTCAGAGCGTAGAGATGGCGAGCGCGCTTTGAGCTGACCATAGGAGAGGTGCACCATGCTGAAAGTATCTTCAACCGTCACGCCCTGCGGGCCGTTGGCCTGAATATCGATTTCAGTACGGCCAAGGCATGGCAGGATCAACGCATCGCGACCAGTCACCAGATGTGAACGGTTCAGTTTGGTGGCGATGTGCACGGTCAGCTCACAATTGCGCAGCGCATCATGAGTACGTGGTGTATCCGGCGTCGCCTGCGCAAAGTTACCGCCAAGGCCGATAAACACTTTGGCGCGCTTCTCTTCCATCGCCTTGATGGCAAGCACGGCGTTATGACCATGTTCGCGAGGCACTTTGAATTGGAAGCGTTTTTCCAGCGCATCCAACAGAAACTCCGGCGGCTGTTCATCAATCCCCATCGTGCGGTCACCCTGCACGTTACTGTGTCCACGCACCGGCGACAGCCCGGCACCCGGTTTGCCAACGTTCCCGCGCAGCAGTTGTAAATTCACCACTTCCTGAATGGTCGGCACGGAGTGGCGGTGCTGAGTCAGCCCCATCGCCCAGCACATCACCACGCGTTCAGCACGGCGATACATGCGTGCCAGCACTTCGATTTCATCGAGTCCCAAACCCGATTGCTGAGTGATGTGTTTCCACGAGGTACGATCGACAACGTTTAAGTAAGCATCCACGCCCGTCGTGTGCTCGCGAATAAAATCGTGGTCGAAAACCGGCGCTTCACCCAATGCTTGCGCTTCGCGCTCCCATTGCAGCAGAAACTTCGCCATACCGCGGAACACGGCCATATCCCCGCCCAAAGCGGGGCGGAAATAAGCACTGCTGGTCGGCTCCGAACCGTTGCTCAGCATTTCAATCGGGTGTTGCGGGTGTTGGAAACGCTCCAAACCGCGTTCTTTGAGCGGGTTCAGACAGATCACCTGTGCGCCGCGTTTAACCGCTTCACGCAAAGGCTCAAGCATACGCGGGTGGTTGGTCCCCGGGTTCTGGCCGATGACAAAAATCGCATCCGCCAGCTCCAAATCTTTAAATACCACCGTCCCTTTGCCGACCCCGATGGTGTCGGACATGCCAATCCCACTGGCTTCGTGGCACATGTTTGAACAGTCAGGGAAGTTATTAGTGCCAAACGCACGGACAAACAGTTGATAAATGTACGCCGCCTCATTGCTGGCGCGACCAGAGGTGTAAAATTCCGCTTCATCTGGAGACGCCAGCGCGTTGAGGTGGCGTCCGACCATCGCAAACGCATCGTCCCAGGAGATTTCGACGTAGTGATCGGTTTCAGAATCATAACGCATCGGATGACTCAGGCGGCCCTGATATTCCAGCCAGTAATCGGTTTGTTTAGCCAGTTCCGAAACGCTGTATTTGGCAAAGAAATCCGGATCCACAAGACGGCTGGTGGATTCCCAGTTGACGGCTTTTGCTCCGTTTTCGCAGAAATTCACCATCCCGCTTTCCGGCGATTCACCCCACGCACATCCCGGACAGTCGAAGCCGCCATTCTGGTTGGTTTTCAACATCGCTCTCAGGTTACGAAACGCATTCTCACTGCCTAACCAGCTTTTGGTGACCGCTTTGAGCGCGCCCCAGCCTGCTGCAGGTCCGGGATACGCTTTAATGTGTTCCTTTTGGTTCATGACGACACTCCTCTCTAGGAATTTCAATGAACGATGCGTTATTTACCGGTGAGCGATGGCAAATATGATTTCGACCACTTGTGCTTATATTGATGCACAAAGTTGCACGAAATAAATAAGGTTCATTGATTGGTTATTGTTTTCCGTCGGTTAGAATCATTGGCGGAATTTGTTTTTAATAACTTTATTTAATTGCTCAAATTACGTCTAATCAATGATATTTAACCCTTCATTCAAAAAATCTATCACATCGATGTAAACGTTATTTACTCATTAACCTTCAAAGACATAAACTCGTTCAATAGATTTTATTTATCATCTAATTACTCAAATTCGCAAAATAACCATAAAACATAAATGGATTTTTAGGTGGCCAATGATAAAAAGGCAGATGGCAAACGTAAATACAAGATAACTTTTATTAGAAAAAGTGGATCAGTGACTGCTCATTCCGGCAGCCTGCATCAACGCTCGAAAGCCCGTGGCGACAACACCAAGCGTCATCACGCTCCCGAACCAGATAGCCCCCATCCACAGCAAGTCTATGGATAGGCTTCGCGATTTTTCCGTTGTTTTTTCACTCATAAATAACTCTCTATACTTGGCTTTTTAACTCATTAAAAATCACAACGTTCAGAAATAAGAATACTGTATAAGATATTATCTATCATAATATCTTAAGTAGACTGGTCAAATTGATTTGTACAATAGCATTATCAATACTTTCTATGGATTAGGGTATAATCGAACAACACAAATAATCTTGGAATTTAACCAATAAATTTGGCAACCATAAACCTTCACTTCTCTCACCACCAATATAAATCTAGAAGTTTTCATCGTTTAAAATGGAAATTGTCAAACGTTTAAATATGTCCAATCAACAGCCTATCTCAGGTCTTATGCGCGAAGGATATGCAACTTAATAAAATAGTCACACTGTGTTCGTCGGTGTTACACGTTGTTCGCATCGTGTACAACATATTGACTCCCCTCTAATTCAACACATTCAGCAAGTTAACCGGATGTCTCTTGATCTCTTAGCCTCTGGTTGCACAGCCAAACTGTTCACCGTTACATGTATAAAAATAAATTACCTTTAAATACAAAAGGTTAAAAATGGAACACTCTATGCTTACTGTCAGTCGCGGTACCAAACTTATTTCAGTAAGAACAACGATGGCGGTTGTATGGAACAGCAAGTCTTGTCCCCATACCCGCAGGAGGTTTTATGAAAGCAACAACGAAAGCATGGTGGCACAGCAGGGAGCTCTGTTGTACCAGCTTATCTAACATAGGAAACTTGTTTAAACAACTTGGATGGCTGCTAGCCTTAAGTGCCATTCTGGGCCTTCAGAATGTGCAAGCGGCCGCAGGTGACCCATCCGATCAAGGTGTACAGCCTATGGAGTCTGAAGGCAACCCGACTTGTTCAGACCTTTTGATGGACATTCCTGATCTAAGGGAGTTAAGGGTCGAACCTGTTGCTGACGGTACATACAGTGACGGAACACTGGAAGTTATGATTGCCGTGCAAGAAGGCTCCAAAACCTTCTCATGGGATCAAGGTTCAAGCGCTGTCATTATTCAAGGTGTATTTGTCAAAGGCGGCCCTAGCGGTAACCTATATGAGTACTACTCTGATGGACTATTGGTGAGTTCTGATGGCGGTCTGCACTCCCCTGTCGGTAAAAATGGTAAATATGCGGGGTTGAGTCATATCTCGTTCTGTTACACCCCAGGTAAACCCGAGATCAAAATCACCAAAACCTGTACATTTGGCGGTGTCGGTGAGGATGGTCAATCATTGAAATACAATTACTCTCTGACAGTAGAAAACACTGGTCAACTCCCTTTGTATGATATCAAAGCGATCGATGTCACTGCCGAAGAAAAAGACTTGGATAATGGTACTCACCAATTCGATCTGGCCATGCTCGCGGTCGGTGACTCAGAAGAGTTTAACGGTATGTTGAGAGTGGATCAGAACGGTATCATGAACAAAGCAACCGTATCGGCTGCAATTGCGACAGGCGGTGTCACTGCGGTTGACGATGATGATACCTTCGACTGTCCGTCTCAAAACATCCCTGGCAAACTGGTACTGCAAAAAGACTGTGACGTAGTTGTGAAAAACCGGTTTGAAGAAACGGGTCTTCATGAATACGGCCTGCAAATCAACTACAGCGGTAGTGTTTGTAACAACTCTATTGTGACTGTTGAAGGCATTGCCGTTACCGACAGCGAAGATAGCGATGGACCAACGTACATGAAGGATGGAATGGAATTAGGTTCTCCATTTGCGCTGGATCCGGGAGAATGTGCTGATTTCGCAGGTAACTATGATCCTGTTCCTCAAATGGGTGAAGGCTTACCATTACCTGGCGAAGAAGTCCGAGGCTTCACCGATATGGTTGATGCCAGCGGTATCACCGTATTTGGCGGAACTGTCAATGTGATGGCCGCAGAGGCAACTTGTAAACTGTGCCCTGAATGCCCAGAGCCTGAAAACTGCCCTGAGTAAAGACACGTAAACAAGTTGTCGTAGATAAACTGATCGATGCCTGATGTTGATTCATCAGGCATCTTTTTTTGTTAGGCTTACTTTTTATTGCCTTTGCCGTTACCCGGGCCGCCTGCCGAAGAGTCTCCCCCTGATGACGCCTCCAGCGTCACAGATACGCGTGCCGTCGAACTGTTTTTGCCATCGCTGATGGTGTAGCTGAAACTATCACTGGTTTTGAAACGCTTTTCAGGCGTGTAACGCAGTGTGCCGTCCGACAACATTTCCAAGCGGCCTTTGCTAGGCTGAGTGAACGAGATCACAGACACTGACGCGGTTTCCTCAACAATATCGTTCGCTAACACATCGACCGTCACTGCAGACTTTGAAGACATAACAACATTATCATTTACCGCGATCGGTGCTGAAGAGGTGCTGTCATCTGCAACAACGGTGAATGGCACAGTGGCTATCGTGCTGGAATCCAACGCCGAACTGTTGGTCGCGCTTACTGCAATTGAATACTCATTTGCCACAGCATCTGCTGAAGAAGCGACGGAAATCATCACCTGACCAGTCTCACCCGGAGCCAGTGTCAACGCTTCGTTGTTTGCCTGCCAGCCACTCGGAACCGAAGCACGAACATCAAAGCTGCTTGTGACGCAATCCACGGTATCACGGTTGGTGACGGTCACCAGGTAAGACACCGTTTCTCCCGCCAATACTGCATTGTCGGTCATCGCGACAGCACTCAGTTCCGGTGAGTTATTGGTACACACCTTATTGCCTGGCTCACTCCCATTGGCGCCATCAAATACAACACTCACTTCTGCGCTGCCATTCGCCGAGCTGATCAAGCTAAGCGTGACACCTGAAACCGGATCGACGTAACTGTCACCAACCGCCATGGCCGGATCAAACCAGTCATTACGACCGAAAACATTGCGGAACTCCGAATTCGTTTTAAAATGGAGCAAATTGCTGCTGCGCGCATCGCCATCCGTCGCCGTGCGGATAATGATGCCATCGGTAACGTCACCACGATACAACCGATAAGATCGTGCATCCAAAAAGTTATCAAAGCCTACTGACTGACGGTATTCGATGTAAAACCAGCGCATATTGCCGGACTCAGGGTCGATACCCCGAGGGACTTTGATCGTAACCGGCTTATTGCTCTGGTCTTCATAATTGGTAATAGTGTAGGTTCCATCTTGAGTCACATTGATGGTTTTAGAGGCGTTTTCACCATCCAACCAACCGAGTTGTTCTTTTTGGAACGTATTGAAGTAACCAATATCCGGGTTACCCATAACGTCGTACGTGTCCCCGTATTCATAGGTAGTACAGTGATCCGATAGCGTTTGTTCGCCACAATCCAGTGCTCGTGAATGGTGCAGCCCGAAGTTGTGCCCCAGTTCATGCGCAATATTGGTTGCGGTGAACACATTGTTAATATAAGCCCTTGACGGCACACCTTGCATACTGGCAGATCCCGCTACGCCGCACGTGGTTTCCGTCATTAAATAGATGATACGCTCATAATCAGCCACCGGAACACCATCCGCCGCCGCCATTTTGTCCGCCGCCTCTTGGACCGCGTTTAAATCGCAGGTTTGATTTGAGACTGGTAAGGTATACCAACCTGAAACCTGACCGGTTAACCAGGTTTGACCGTACGAACTCTCTCGGTAAAAATTGTTTACATCACCAAAAACCAAGCTGTCGGCATCCGACAAAGACAGGGGCTTCTCATTCGGGTTCTCCTGAAAATTCACCAGTAAAACCAACGTTTTTTGTTCACCTTTGGTGGAGAGCGTCACACTTGCGAGTGCAGAAAAAGACAACAATGAAAACAGGCCCGCCAGCAATAATGCAAAAGCCCCCTTCCCTCGCAATGATAAGTTAGTGTTGAAACTTAATATTTTGAAAGAGTTAATAAAATTCAACGTATATACCTCGGATTAGCGGATCATTGAAAAGCTAATTAGCTATAAAATAGTTTCGGAAAAATTTTGAACAAAACAGCTCAACCCGAAGTCACTTGAATATCATTAAAAAGCAAAACCCTTCTCACCATAAACATGGAAAAAATAGGTTTAAATTTTAATAAAAAACAAGTAATCATCATGCTTAGTAAAAAGCATTCTGAGTTACTTTGAGATGAGCGCACCTTAAAGATAAATTTAAGATAGCGAT